>JALYZQ010000105.1 GCA_030948805.1 Actinomycetota bacterium
CGCTTTCTTGGGGGCTGGCTTGTCGTCGTCGCTGTCGCCGTCGCCTCGGATCTCGGCCAGGCTGGCCTCCAGGGCGGCCATCAGGTCGGGCGCCGGGGCCTCGTCCTCAGCCTCAGGCTGGACGGCAATCTCCTCGCCGGCCGCCTTGCGCTCGATCAGGTCGAGCACCTGGTCGCGGTACTCGTCTCGGAACTTGTCGGGGTCGAACTCGGCCGACAGCGACGCGATCAGCTGCTGGGCCATGGTCAGCTCGCGCTTGGAGGCCTCGGCCTCCTGCACGGCGTCCAGCTCATCGATCCTGTCCGGGGGCACGACCTCGTCGCCGAACAGCATCGTGGCCATGGTCATGACCTGGCCCGTCGGGCGCAGTGCGCACAGCTGCTGCTTGGAGCGGATCACCACGCGCCCGATCGCCACCTTGCCCGCCTCGCGCATCGCCTCCAGCAGCAACGCATAGGCCTTGGCCCCGCCGGTCGTCGGCGCCAGGTAGTAGGAGTGGTCGTAGTAGATCGGATCGATCTCGGCCAGGTCGACGAACTCCTCGATGTCGATCGTCTTGGTGGCTTTGGGATCCAGGGCCTCGAGCTCCTCGGGCTCGATCAGCACGTAGCGGTCGGGGCTGAGCTCATAGCCCTTGACGATGTCGTCGTAGGCCACCTCATCGCCGGTCGAGGGATCCACTCGCTTCTGACGGATCCGGGCTCCGGTCTTGCTCGAGAGCTGGTGAAAGCGAACGGCCTTGGGCGACGTGGCGCTGTAGAGCTTGACGGGCACGTTGACGAGCCCGAAGCTGATAGCGCCCGTCCAGATTGCGCGTGCCATAGCTGGTTTCTATACCCGGTGGTTGTTTGGGGCAAGCCCTGAGCGGACTCTTGCCACAAACGATAGTTCGCCGCCCGGAGTCGCCTGCCTGCCGGCCCGGGTCGCCCCCTCCGCCGAGTCCGGGGGGCGCGGACACGGCGTTTCGCGCACACGTCGCCTGGGAGGGAGGGGTGTGCGCCCACGACCGCGGGGGAGCCGGTGATTGGCGCACACCTCCTCGGCAACGGCGGGGTGTGCGCAAAACACCGGGTCCGAAGTCCCGAGGTTCCCGGTCAGCGCCCGATCGAGGACATGTCGGCGTAGCGGTCTCCCGCCGCCGCCCCCACCGGTGCCGCCTCGTCCAGCCGAGCCAGATCCTCGGCGTCGAGCTCCAGCTCCGAGCCCTGGAGGTTCTGCTCCAGGTAGGTCCGTCGCTTGGTGCCCGGGATCGGGACGATGTCCTGGCCCTGAGCCAGCACCCAAGCCAGCGCCAGCTGCCCCGGGGTGCAGTCCTTCTCCCGGGCGATTGCCTCCACGCGCCCAACCAGCTCGAGATTCTGGGCTAGGTTCGGGCCGGCAAAGCGTGGATTGCTACGCCGAAAATCGTCGGCGGCCAGATCATCGGGTCCCGTGATCACCCCGGTGAGAAAGCCGCGACCCAGGGGGCTGTAGGCGACCAGCCCGACGCCCAACTCCCGCAGCGCCGGCAGCACCTCGGCCTCGGGGTCACGTGTCCAGAGCGAGTACTCGGTCTGAACCGCGCTCAGGGGGTGCACGGCGTGCGCGCGGCGGATCGTCTCCGGCGCGGCCTCGGACAGGCCCAGGAAGCGCACCTTGCCCGCCTCGACCAGTGAGGCCATCGCTCCCACCGTCTCCTCAATCGCGACATCGGGATCCACGCGGTGCTGGTAGTAGAGATCGATGTGATCCAGGCCCAGGCGGCGCAGCGACGCGTCGCAGGAGCGCAGGACGTATTCCGGACGCCCGTTGACTCCCCGCGCGGCCGGGTTTTCCGGATCACGCACGATCCCGAACTTGGTGGCCACGACCACCTCGTCACGGCGGTCGGCGATCGCCCCACCGACCAGCATCTCATTGGTGTGTGGGCCATAGACGTCGGAGGTGTCTAGCAGCGTGACGCCCAGCTCCAGCGCACGATGGATGGTGGCTACGGCCTCGCCCTCATCGGCGCTGCCATAGAACTCGGACATGCCCATGCAGCCCAGGCCCTGCTCGGAGACCACGAGTCCTTCAGAGCCCAGTGCGCGTTGCTGCATGGGTTGCGATGCTAGTCATCTCACGCCCACGCGCTCCGGCGCGTTTGATCACCAGTGCCGCTTGCACCCTTCCAGGACCTGATCGACGCCCACGGCCCCGTGGTGCATCGCTTCCTGACGGCGAGCGTGGGCCGGATCGACGCCGACGACAGCTACCAGGAGACATGGTTGGCCGCGCTACGCAACTATCCCAAGCTGCGCGATGCGTCCAACCTGCGGGCCTGGATCCTCACCATCGCCCATCGCAAGGCCATCGACCACACGCGCGCGCGGGCCCGAAGGCCCGTTCCGGTGCCCGACACCGAACCCGTCGTCGCCGGCGCCGGCGCTTACATCCCGGCGCCGTCGTTACCCGCCGACGAGGACCTGTGGGCGCGGGTGGCCGGGCTGCCCGACAAGCAGCGCACAGCGCTGGCCCTGCGTTTCCTGACCGACGCCGCCTACGCCGAGATCGCTTCGGTGATGGCGACCAGCCAACAAGCCGCCCGCCGCAACGTCCACGAAGCCCTCAAGCGGCTGCGAGAGGAGTACCCACAGACATGAGCTTTGACGCCCTGGAACGCGAGCTGGGCCGCACCGCCCCAGCCGCCGAACCCGACCTGCCCGACCTGAGCGGCGCCGCCGCCGACGCCGGCCTGCTCGACGTGGCCTACGCCAGGCTCAACTCGCCGGTCGGCGATCTCCTGCTGGCCGCCACCCCCGCCGGCCTGCTGCGCGTGGCCTACCTGGACTACGACCAGGAGAACGACGTGCTCCAAGACCTCGCCAGCCGGGTATCGCCCCGGGTCCTGGCGGCCCCGCGGCGCCTGGACCGGCCACGGCACGAGCTGGACGAGTACTTCAACGGCCGGCGCCGGAGGTTCGAGCTCGCGCTGGACAGACGGTTGATCAGCACCTTCGGACAGCGCGTCCTGACCGCCGCCGCAGCCATCCCCTACGGCTCGGTCTCCACCTACGCCGACGTGGCCGCTCAGGCCGGGAGCCCCCGCGGTGCCCGCGCGGCCGGCAACGCCCTGGGCGCCAATCCCCTGCCGATCGTGCTCCCCTGCCATCGCGTGCTGCGGGCCGGCGGCAGCCTGGGCGGCTACACCGGCGGCCTGGATCGCAAGCGCACGCTGCTGGCCATCGAGAGTGGCCAGGCGCCGCTCAGCCCCCAGTGAGCCAAGCGCCGCCGCAGCGCAGCCGTCTCTGTGCGCGGTCTCACACCGCCCTGGCCCCGGAAAGGCGGAAGCTTGCTTTATCGCGAGCGAGGAGATGAGCAGATGCGCAGAGAACTCAGGCGGGCCCTGCCCCCCGGTCCACGCCTTCCCGCCGCCGTCCAGCTAGCCGCCACCTGGACCCGCCCCACGGCCTCGCTGGAGAGCTTGCGACGGTATGGCAAGCGGGTCACGATCCAGCTTCCCTTCCAGCCGCCATTCGTGGTTCTCTCCGATCCCGAGGAGATCAAGGAGCTGTTCACGGCCCCGCCGGACGACGTGCACCCCGGCGAGGGAGCCAGGATCCTCGAGCCGATCGTGGGGCGCAACTCGGTCATCCTGCTGGATGAAGGCCCGCACCTGTCCCAGCGCAAGCTGCTTTTGCCGGCCTTCCACGGTGAGCGCATGCGGGGCCTGCAAGGGGTGATGACCGAGCGTGCCGAGCAGGAGGTGAGCTCCTGGCCGGCCGGCGAGCCCGTCGCCCTGCATCCCCGTCTTCAGCGCCTGACCCTGGACATCATCCTGCGAGCTGTGTTCGGCCTGGAAACCGGCGCCGACCTCGACAGCCTGCGTGACCTGCTCAGCGA
>JALYZQ010000106.1 GCA_030948805.1 Actinomycetota bacterium
GGCTTTGGCTACATGTCGGCCAACCTGGCTCAGGAGCGGCTGAGCATCGCCATCGCCGGCGTCGGCGCGGCGCGCGGAGCGCTGCGGATGACGCTTGATTATGTTCGCGAGCGCCAGGCCTTCGGCCAGCCCGTGGGCTCATTTCAGAGTTCGCGTTTTGCCCTGGCCGAGATGGCCACTGAGATCGAGCTGGCCACCGCCTTCTGCGATCAGGCGGTGCTGGCCTTGAACGCCGGGGAGCTCTCCGCGGCTGACGCCGCGATGGCCAAGTGGTGGTCGACCGAGCTCCAGGGGCGGGTCATCGACCGCTGCGTCCAGCTTCACGGCGGGTACGGATACATGCTCGAGTACCCGATCGCCCGGGCCTTCGTCGACGCGCGGGTGACCCGGATCTACGGCGGTACGACCGAGATCATGAAGGAGATCGTCGGCCGCTCACTGGGCGTCTGACCCCACCGAGCCTCAGCCCTGGCCGAACTGCTCGCGCAGGTCCTTCTTTGACACCTTGCCCGTCGCCGTCTTGGGCAGCTCAGACACCAGGTGGATCGTCCGCGGCAACTTGTAGCCGGCCAGCCGCTCGCGCGCGAACTCGGTCAGCTCATCGTCGGAGGGCTCGGCGCCGTTGTGGCCGACCACGGCTGCGGTGACGGTCTCTCCCCAGCGCTCGTCCGGAGTGCCGAACACGGCCACCTCGGAGACCTCGGGATGCTGGGCGAGCACGTCCTCGACCTCGGCCGGGTAGATGTTCTCGGCTCCGGACACGATCATGTCCTTGATCCGATCGGTCAAGAACAGGTAGCCCTCCTCGTCGAGGTAGCCGCCGTCTCCGGTGAGCAGCCAGCCGTCCTCGTCGATCGTGGCCGCTGTCTCCTCCTCGTTGTCGAAGTAACCGGGCGTCACGCTGCCCCCGCGGACCCTGACTTCTCCGACCTCATTGGCGGGCAGCGTCTGGCCGCTGCTGGGATCGATCACCTCGAGCTCCATCCACGGATACGGCTTGCCGGCCGAGCGCAGCAGATGGGCCCGAGGACCGTCGGGGTCGTGGTCATCGGCCGCCAGCTGCACGATTGCTCCCGTGGTCTCGGTCATCCCGTAGACCTGGTACAGCGGGCAGCCGAAGGTGGCCAGCGCGGCCTTCAGCGCCGTGGTGGTGATGGCCGACGCGCCGTAGGCGATCGAGCGCAGGGAGGAGAAGTCACGCTCGTCGGCCCCGGGGACGGCGCACATCATCTGGAGCACGGTGGGAACCAAAAAGGCGTTGGTGACCCCTTCGCCCTCGATCGTGTCCAGCAGGGCCTCGGGCTCGATCTCCTTGATGAGCACGTTGTGGGCGCGGTTGGACAGGCCGACCAGCAGCCAACCCATCCCGCCGATGTGAAACAGCGGCATGGCCACCAGGCTGACCGAGGAGGCATCGACCGACCACTGCTCGGCCACCCCGGAGGAGAGCAGCGACAGGTTTGCGTTGGTCGTCTGCACGCCCTTGGGCAGACCAGTCGTGCCCGAGGTGTAGAGCTGGAGCACCACGGCCTGGAAGTCACCGTCACGGCGCGGGTCCTCTTCAGAGCAGTCGCCCAGCCAGGCGTCCTCGCCGGGCTCGAGCACAACCGGTTCCCGTACGCCCGGTACCTGTTCGGCCAGCTCAGCGGCGGTCGCCGCGAACTCCGGTCCGCAGAACAACATGCGCGCCCGCGCGTCGCCGACCAGCTTGACCAGCTCAGGCACGGGCCAGGCGCCAGTTCAGGGGCACGATCGTGGCGCCGGCCTTGGCGGCCCCGAACAGCAGCTCGGCGGTCTCCACACCGTTGCGGTCCAGGTGGACCACGCGCTCGCCAGGGGCCACGTCGGCAGCCAGCAGATACTGGGCCACCCGGTTGCTGCGCCGTTCCAGCTCGCCGTAGGTGACGGTCCGCCCCTCGCAGGTCAGCGCGGGATCGTCGGGGTGCGCGGAGGCGTGATCGCGCAGCACCTGGGCGATGCGAAACGACGTGTCCGGCACCGGGCTCTCCTCGCTGGCCATGGCCGCCGCCAACACTACGCGCAATCAGGCCCGGGTGCTGCCGGATGACCAGCGGCCAGCGGCGGTCAGCTGGCCGCGATCAAAGCTTCCTCGTCGCTGTAGATCTCACCGCGATCGGCCTTCTCAACCAGCGAGGCCGGCGCCTGGAAGCGCTCCCCGTAGCGCTCAGCCAGCTCCCGGGCACGAGCCACGAAGC
>JALYZQ010000121.1 GCA_030948805.1 Actinomycetota bacterium
CCGTGGGGCCGTCGAGCAGGACGATCTGCTGAACCTCCGGCTCGACGCACGCCTCCAGCCACGTGTGCGCCCCCAGGGTCATGATCTCGAGCGGATCAGACGCGCCCGCGGCCGTTATCTGCTCCCCGATACGGGTGGCGATGTCACTCTCGATCGCCTCATAGACGGCGGCGAACAGGTCGGTCTTGTCAGCGAACTGGTGATATAACGCCCCGCGCGTCATCCCCGCCGCCCGGACGATTGCCTCCGTGCCCACGCCGGTGAACCCGCGCGCAGCGAACAGGGGGCGCGCGGCGTTGATGAGCGCGGCTCGGGTGGACGCCGAGCGAGCGGGTTGAGAGCGGCGGTTGACTTTCATACAGACAGTACGTATGTTGCGTGCAGCCTGTATCTAACTTAGAGCTAGGAGCAGACATTGGACAGCATCGAGCTCCCCCATGGAACCGTCCGCTATCGCGTCAGCGGCCCAGACCGGGCCGACGTCCCGCCGGTGGTCTTCGTGCACGGCTTCCTGGTCGATGGCAGCCTGTGGATGGCGACTGCCGATGCGCTGGCCGACGCCGCGGTCCGCTCCTACGCGCCGGACTGGCCGTTGGGCTCCCACACCATTGCCCTTGGCCCTGGCGCCGATCAATCGCCGCGAGGCGTCGCCGGCCAGGTCATCGCCTTCTTGGAAGCCCTCGAGCTCACCGACGTGACCCTGGTGGGCAATGACACCGGCGGGGCCATCTGCCAGTTCCTGCTCGACCGCGACCCGTCGCGGATCGGCCGGGTGGTACTGACTAACTGCGACGCCTTTGACAACTTCCCCCCGGCCCCGTTCGCCACCCTGTTCAAGGCCTTCCGAAGCGCGACGGCGATCCGCGCGCTGCTGGCCCCTATGCGGGCGACGGCGGTGCGTCACTCGGCGGCGGGCTTCGGCCTCCTCGTTGAGTCACCCCTGAACGCTGCCCAGACCCGCGCCTGGGTCCAACCCTGCCTCAGCGACGCGGGCGTCCGTGACGACGTCGCCCGATTCGCTCAGGCGGTCGACCCGCAGGATCTGCTCGCCGTCTCGGACCGGCTGGGTGCCTTTGATGGCCCGGGGCTCCTGGTTTGGGGAGCCGCGGATCGCTTCTTCAAGCTCGAGTTTGCGCGCCGGCTATGCGATGTGTTCGCGCGCGGGCGGCTGATCGAGATAGCCGGCGGCCGGACCTTCATTCCCCATGATCATCCGGCGCGGCTGGCGCAGGAGATCCTTGCCTTTTCACGCGCCCCGGCCTGACCGGCGGCCACCCCGGCGTTTGTAGCGTGGGGGCCGTGGTTGACCTTCCCGATCGCGTCCGCGCAGCCTGCGCACGAGTGGCCGCTCGCGCCCGTCACGTCCGGATCGACGCCCAACGCATCGCACCCTATGCCGCCGCGCTTCCCGCGACTGCGGACGTACCGGGTCCCGACCCGACGGCACACTACTTCGACGGGCCGCCGGAGGCGGTGAGCGCCTTCATCCTGTGCCTGGACGCGATCAACTTCGGTTCGGGATGGTGGCCCACGGTACGTAAGCGCAACGGCCGCTCGGGCTATCTGACCATGGCCAGCGGCCTGGCCGACCGGTTCCGCGCCCGCGGACCATGGACTGCCGAGGAGCTCGCCGGCATCGAGCTTCGGGAGATCGCCGAGGTCCTGGGGCAGGACCCGGAGCACGAGCTGATGCCGCTGTACGCCGCCGCGTTGCGCGACCTGGGCCAACGCGTTGCCATGGACATGCACGGTCGCTTTGCCGCGGTGGCAGAGTCGGCGGACGAGTCGGCGGTTGTCCTGGCCACGCGACTCTCGGGCTGGAACTGCTTTTCTGACACGTCGACCTATGACGAGCTCGAGGTTCCGTTTTTCAAGCGCGCCCAGCTGGCCTGTGCAGATCTCCAAGCGGCCGGCGTCGCGCGGTTCGGTGACGTCCATCGCCTGACCGCCTTTGCCGACAACCTCGTCCCGCATCTCCTCGCGCTTGACGGCGTGCTGAATCTCGACCGTGATCTTGCGCGGCGGATCGAGGCCGGCGAGCTGCTCGTCCACGACTCACCCGAGGAGGTGGAGCTGAGGGCCTGCGCCTTGCATGCGGTGGAGCTCCTGTCCGAGGCCGCCCAGCACCGCCTCTGCCCGGCCGAGATCGACATGGTGCTCTGGACGCGGGGACAGGAGCCCCGGGCGAAGGCCCGGCCGCGTCCCCGCAGCCGCACCACCGCCTACTGACGCGAGGCGCGCCGGGGGACGGGGCTAGCATGCGGGTCAGCGATGCGCGAGGCGCGAATCGAGGCCACTGAGTTCGGGGCCAGTCCAGCCGACGACGGCTGGTTCATCCTCAACCTGACTGAGATTGCCTGGGCCACGGTCCCCGGCGGCGGCACATGGTGCGTACTCGAGTCACCCGCGTCGCCGTCGACGACTCTCGGCATCGGGGTTCATGTGCTCCCGCCAGGCGAGAAGCCGGGCTTCTACCACCTTGAGAGCGACCAGGAAGGCTTCCTCGTGCTCTCGGGTGAGTGCCTGGTCATCGTCGAGGGGGAGGAGCGACGCATGGCCCAGTGGGACTACTTCCACTGCCCGCCCGGGACCGCCCACATCACGATTGGCGCAGGGGAGGCGCGGTGCGCGATTCTCATGGTCGGCACGCGGTCACCTGATCACACGCTGCACTACCCCGCCGAGCCGGCCGCCGCACGGCATGGGGCGGCGGTCGCCGTGGCCACCGATTCCCCGCGTGAGGCCTACGCCGAGCGGCCGCCGATGGTCCCGGCGCGCTCGCCCTGGCCGCTCTGACCCGCTTCCGTGCGACCGGCTCAGCCGCTTCGGGCGAGCCCGAGGATGCGCGGCGCCACGGGGTAGACGCGGGCCGAAGCCGGAAAGCTGAACCCCCGGCAGTGCTCGAGACGAAAGCCGGCCCGGGTAATCGCGTGCAGCGTCTCGCGGTCGGTGTGACAGCCGCCCATCAGCCGCGGCCAGACGCGGTCGACGTGTCGCTGCCAGCGGGCAAACCCGGAACGCCGTGAGCGCACATGCTCATAGAAGCGCAGCTCCCCGCCGGGACGCAGGACGCGGCGAAACTCGGCCAGCGCCCTGCCTTGGTCGGGGACTGAGCACAGCACCCCGCTGACCACGACGGCATCGACGGAGCCCGGCTCGAGCTCCAGCGCGTCGGCCACACCGGCGATGACCCGTACGGGGATCGGCGCCCGGGCGACGGCCCTCTCAGCCTGGCCGCGCAGGTATGACTCGGGTTCGACGGCGATCAGCTCGGACACAGTGGCCGGGTAATGCTCGAAGTTGATGCCGTTGCCGGCGCCGACCTCAACCACACGTCCGCTCATTCCGGCCAGCAGATCGCGACGCAGCTCGCGCTCTCCGGTCCCCCGGTCTCGCCCGCAGAAGCGGTGAAAGAAGCGCGCGAACAGCGGATGGTCAAGCTGCTTGGCCACCGCCTGAATGCTACCGGCGGCGATGCGCTTCACACCCGGATCGGCCGGCTGCCGCTCGAGCTGACCGACGGCTCAGCGGCTGATCGCCGATCCAGTAGCGCGGCCCCGGACCGGCCGCGCTGGCCCGGTCATCGGGATTGGCCAACCGGCAGCGGTCCAGAGACAGGCAACCACACCCGATGCACTCGGTGAGACCGATCTTCAGCCGCTCCAGCTCGTGAATGCGCGCGTCGATCCGGCTCGACCATTGCTTGGACAGCCGAGACCAGTCACGGCGCGTGGGCGCGTGGTTGGCGGGGAGCTTGGCCAGCTCCACGCCGATCTCCTCCAGGGTCAACCCGAGGCGCTGGGCGTAGACGATGAACGCGATGCGGCGCAGGACGGGTCGCGGATAGCGGCGCTGGCGGGCGCCCGCGCGCTCGGAGGTGATCAACCCGCGCTGCTCATAGAAGCGCAACGCCGACGCCGCCACCCCGCTGCGGCGGGCGACCTCACCGATTTTCAGGAGCTCGGCCATCAAACTTGACTTAAAGCTTACTTGAGCTTGTAGCGTGGTCGCGACCCGATCTGCGAGGAGACTCCAGCACCATGACCAGCACAACCACCCCTACCAGCACAACCACCCCCACCGCCAGTCAGCGCATCACCGCGGAGGTGACGTCGTGGCCCGGCGTCGAGGCCGGGCCCGGCCGGCGCGGCGAGTTTGCCTTCACCGTCGGGCGCCGCCCCCTGGGCCACCTGCACGGCGACCACGCGGCCCACTTCAGCTTCCCCCGCGACGTCTGGACGGAGCTCCGGGCTCAGGGGCGCATCAGCGAGCACCCCGTGTTCCCCGGCAAGCAGGGCCCGGCTGCGCGCCGCATCCAGGATGAGTCCGACGTGGAGGATGTGATCGCCCTGCTGCGCCTGAACTATGACCGCCTGACCGGGTGAGCACCAGCCCACGTCGGCTTCACCGAGCGGCCGCAGGCCGATCAGGGCTTGGGTCGCGCCAGGGCGGCGGGGAGCAGGAGGCTCAGGGCCGCGATCGCCAGGCCGGTGCAGGTGAGCTGCGCTTCGCTGGCGCTGAACGCGTGGCCGAAGCCACCGTGCAGGGCGTCGAAGAAGACAACGCCGGTGATCGCCACACCGAATGAGTTGCCGATTCCCTGGACAGTGCCGACGACCCCGCTGGCCGATCCGGCACGCTCGTCATCGAAGGTCTCTAGGACGGTGGCAGCGATTGCGGTGAGGCAGAGGCCCATCCCGACGCCGACCGCCAGCAGGCCGGGAAGCAAAACCCAGGTCGAGCCGTGAACGCCGTAGTCGGAGACCGCGATGGCCAGCAGGCCGTGGCCGGCCGCGAGCGTCAGGCCGCCGATGAGAATCACGCGTCGTCCGTAACGCTCCATGGCCGCGGGCGTGATGGCGGCGGCGGTGACGTAGGCGGCAGCGGCGATCGTGAACACCAGACCGGCCTGGAGCGGTGACAGGCCTCGCCCGCGCTGGAGATAGAGCGCGAAGTAGAGAAAGAACGCGGCCTGCCCGGACCAGAACAGCAGCTGGGTGAGTAGACCAGCCGAGAACCTGCGGTTGCTGAACAAGGCGAGATCCAGCAGCGGGGTCAGGCCGCGCCGGCTCAGCGCGAGCTGGTGGGCGATGAACGCCGCCAGCAGAACGGGCGCAGCGGCGAAGCTGATCCACGTCCAGGCCGGCCAGCCGTGGGCCCGGCCCTCGATCAACGGCAACGCTATGGCAGTCAGACCGGTGGTGAGCAGCAGCATCCCGCGGGCGTCCACACGACCAGGACGCGCCGCCCGTGATTCCGGGACCAGGCGTGAGGTCAGCGCGAGCAGTACGAGCCCGATCGGCACGTTGATCAAGAAGCATGCGCGCCAGGAGCTTCCCCCGAGGTTCCATTGCACGAGCGCGCCGCCGATCAGCTGCGCACAGAGCGCGACGAGTCCCATCCCTGCGCTGTAGAAGCCCATCGCCTTGACGCGGTCGGCCCCGTGGAAGGAGACCCCGATGATGGCCAGGACCTGCGGCATCAGCATCGCGCCGGCCACCCCTTGGGCCAGCCGGGCGATGATCAGGACGGTGACCGTCGGCGCGAGGCCGCAGGCCAACGAGGCCACCGTGAACAGAGCCACACCCTCGAAGTAGAGGCGGCGTCGGCCGAAGTTGTCCCCGAGCCGACCGGCGGTGATCAGGAGGATTCCCTCCAGCAGCGCGTAGCTGGCCACGATCCACTCGAGCTGGGCCGGGCTCGCCCGAAGATCGGTGGCCAGCGACGGCAGCGCTACGTTGAGGATGAAGAAGTCCAGGACCACCATCAGCGCACCCCCGACGATCACCGGCAGCGCCGCCCACGGCGGTTCGCCGGTGCCAACTGCGGGGACGTCGGATTGCGCGGTCGGGATGGCCGGGGTGAGGGTTTCTGTGGTCATGGCCAGACCGTGGCAGCGAGGACGGTCGGCGTCCATTACCCACGGGGTCATGTCGTTCCCATTACCTGGCGGGTAATCGCGCCGCGCGGTGAGTCGAAGTAGATTGGACCGATGACCACGGCGCAGACGCCCGGCGTGGGCGAGCTGCTGCGAGCTTGGCGCCAGCGGCGCAACCTGAGCCAGCTCGAGCTGTCACTGGAGTCGGCAATCTCCACCCGCCATCTGAGCTTTGTCGAGACCGGCCGCGCCCGGCCCAGCCGGGAGATGGTCCTGCATCTGGCCGAGCGTCTGGAGGTGCCGCTGCGCGAGCGCAACAGCCTGCTTCTGGCCGCTGGGTTTGCCCCCCTGTACGGTGAGCGCCCGCTCAACGACGTCGACATGACGCCGGTCCGCGAGGCGCTGGATCGCTTCCTGGGCGCCCATGAGCCCTACCCCGCCGTGGTGGTCGACGGACGCTGGAACATGCTGGGCGCCAATGGCGCCCTCCGGTTGCTGCTGGCCGGGGTCGCGCCGCACTTGCTGGGTCCGCCCGCCAACGTGCTCCGGGTCGCCCTTCACCCCGAGGGCATGGCGCCGAGGATCGCCAATTTCGCGCAGTGGAGCTCGCACCTGCTGCACCGTCTGCGACGCAGCGCTGCGGTCACCGCCGACCCCGAGCTCGAAGCGCTCTACGCGGAGCTCCGAACCTATCCCGGAGTCGAGTCAGACAGCTCGGGAGATGGTGCCTCGGGCGCGGAGATCGTCCTTCCGCTGCGCCTTCGAGCCGGCGATGAGGAGCTGACGTTGCTGAGCACGATCTCCACTTTTGGGACCGCCACTGACGTGACACTGGCCGAGCTCTCTGTCGAGGCCTTCTACCCCGCCGACGCCCAGACGGCCAGCGCGCTTTCATCCGCGGCGGGTCTCTCCGACACCGCCTGACCCATATGCCGCCGCTCGACACCGATCAGCTGCACGTGATGGTTCCGCTCTCGGCCACGCTGGGCATGCGCCTGGAGGAAGCCGTTCCCGAGGCGGTGCGCCTGACCCTGGATTGGCGTGCGACGCTCTGCACGGCCGGAGGGGTCCTGCACGGAGGAGCGCTGATGAGCCTGGCTGATACCGCGGGTGCGGTGTGCGCGTTTCTCAACCTTCCCGACGGCGCCGCGGGGACGACGACGATCGAGTCCAGTACGCGACTGCTGGCCGCCGTCCGTCAGGGACCGGTGGCGGCGGTCGCGACGCCGTTGCGCGTCGGTCGCACTCTGATCGTGGTCGAGACCGAGTTGCGAAGCGTTGACCGGTTGGTGGCCAAGACGACACAGACCCAGGCCGTTCTGGGCTCGTGACGGGGCAGACCGAGACCCGCCATGACCCACCGAGGCCGATAGCCTGGACTGGACCTGACTCGACCGGGAGGACGTCCATGACGATTCTGACCCCGCAGGCCCGGGCTCTCCTGGAGTCCGACGCGCTTGTGCACCTCGTCACGCTGAACCGCGACGGCAGCCCACAGCTCAGCTGCGTGTGGGTTGGCCTCGACGGCGAGGAGATCGTCAGCGGTCACATGCAACGTCGCCAAAAGGTGCGCAACGTCGAGCGCGACCCCCGCGTCGTGCTGTCGGTTGAGGGACAGGGGGCCAACGAGCTCGGGCTGCGCGAGTATCTCGTCGTCCACGGGCGCGCGCGCGTCCAGGAGGGCGGGGCGGCCAAGCTGCTCCAGCGGCTCGCCCACGTCTACCTCGGTCCCGATGTCGTGTTTCCGCCGCCGGGCATCGACGCGCCGGGCTACGTGATCCGCATCACGCCCGAGCGCCTCGGGGGGGTCGGCCCGTGGACCAGCGGCTAGCGCGGACCGGGCGCGCCGGCCTTAGCTAGCACCACGGACTTCGGCTCGGTGGCTGCCACCCGAGGCTCGGCTGAGCCCGTGACCGAGACCACGGCCGCCTCGGTTGGCGGCGCGACAGCTTGTGGCGGTTGCGGGGCAAGCGTCGCGATCAATGCCTGCACCACCTTGGGATCAAACTGAGATCCGGCGTTTGCGACCAGCTCGGCCACCGCGGTCTCGAACGGCAGCGCGCTGCGATACGCACGATTGGTTCGCATCGCGTTCCAGGCGTCACAGCACGCGATGATTCGGGCCTCGAGCGGAATCGCTTCCCCGGCCAGGCGGTCGGGGTAACCGTGCCCATCCCAGCGCTCATGGTGCGAGCGGACTATCTGGCCCACGGCGGACATGAAGCCGCCGATCCGGCTGAGCATCTTCTCGCCCTCGATCGTGTGCGTCTTGATGACCCTCCACTCGCCTGGGTTCAGCTTGCCCGGCTTGTTGATGATCTCCTTGGGGATCGCGATCTTGCCCACGTCGTGCAGCAGGGCACCGAACTCCAGGTTGCGCCGTCGCTCGGCGTCCAGGCCGAGCTGATCTCCGACGGCGAGGACCAACCCGACCACGCCGCGGGAGTGCTCGCCCGTATAGCTGTCATCCGCGGCGACGACGTCACCGAGCAGAAGCGCCGTACCGCGATAGGTTTCATTGAGCTCGAGCAGGCTCCCGAGGCGCTGAGATCGCTCATGGGCGAACATGGCCAGGAGGCCCAGCAACGGGACCACGGCCATCACGGCCGCCGGCGCGGCGTGGATCTCCTCGGCGACGACAAGCCCAACCCCCGAGAGCGCGGCGTCGATCGCGTAGACCCAGCTCTCGCGCAGCTGCGAACGGACGCCCGCACCCCGGGCGATCCCGAAGTACGCCGTCGAGACCGCGAAATCGCCGGCGAACTGCGCCGCCAGGGCCGCAATCAGAAGGGCGGGAGCGGCGTGCCGGGGCTGGACATCGGCGAGGGCGAAGACCATCGCCGGACCGATGGCAAACCAGGAGTTGCCCGGCGTTCGCAGCAGCGTGCCCAGCCTGATCCGACCGGCCGCAACTTCGGGCAGTTGCGCGATGGCCAGCGCCACAACGACAGCCACCGGAATCATCGCGGCGGGAGTCGCGAACAGCAAGGGAACGAACGCCAGCTGAGTCGCGACCGTAAAGCCGAATGGAGTGTCGAAGCGCACTCGGGTCGCGAGCACCATGACCGCCACGCACAACGCTGTGGTGAGGGACGGGAGTGCTGGTGGAGGCCGCCACCACCACAAGCCGGCGACGGTTGCGACGAAGGCCACTCCGATGAGAACCTCGGCCCACCGCGTGCGCCGGGTCATGTTGGCGCTCGCCCGCCGCAGAGTGTCGGCGAGAAGCTCCTGATCCTCAAAGGTGGGGTCCAACGGCATCCTGCGAGGCGGTATCGGCGCGGGGAACGGCCATCGTTAGGCGCCTGCGGATGCTCGGACATACGTCCAGGCGTGGCCTCGACGGCTTCATCTATCGCCGCAAGCGCCGATACGGGAGGCCTAAACCCAAACTGAAAAAGGGCAAACCTGGCGTGAGCCAGGGACGCAAAGCTAGAGGTCTCAGCCTGGGTTGAGATAGCTCGGCTGCCAGTGCACACCACGGAAGGTGCGTACACATGAAGCAGTACCTTTTTCACCGTAGCTCCCGGATATTCGGAGCAGCGACCGCTGCTCTCATACTGACGGCGCTTTCGGCAGCCCCCGCACAGGCGGCATTAGTTGCCACTAGCCCGTGCGACAACTCCGTACTGACCCAGCCGTTTGCGCAATGGGGAGATACGGCGCTCTACAAGCTCGTTCCCGGTGGCTCCTTCGAAGGCTCCCTGTCGGGATGGACGCTCACCGGGGGCGCCCGTGCCGTTGCTGGCAGCGAGCCCTTCAACGTGACCGGTTCGGGCGGATCATCCTCGCTCTACCTGCCCGCAGGGGCGTCCGCGCAGTCGCCGTTCACCTGCGTCAATGCCGCGTACCCCATGTCGCGCTTCGTGGGGCGCAATGACGGACTCCTCTCGACCGTGGTCGTGCAGGTCGTCTACAAGGTGCCGCTCCTGGGCCAAGTGGCTTTGCCGGTCGGAACCGTTGCCCTCAGCGGCAGCTGGCAGCCGACGTTGCCCATGCCCACCGCATCCGCGATCCCCGGACTCCTGTCAGGGGGGACCACCCAGGTGGCACTTCGCTTCACCGCCCTCACCCGCACGTCCCAGATCGACGACGTCTTTGTCGATCCCCGCATGCATTATTGATCACCATCACCTCAGCCGTCGGCGCTCGGGCGCGTCGCCATCAGAGCCCCTCTGACTGGCGTCACGTCCGATCGCCTTCGGCCTCCAGCTCGGAGGCCAGACGCTCGAGCCAATCGGCGAGGAAGCCGTAGGTGTCAGAGCCGAGTTGCGCGACCGTGCGGGGATGACGAGCTCCGGTGCGGGCCACGGCATCGGCCGCCGGGAGAACCTCGGCTTGCATCCAGCGCTGTGCCACCAGCGATCGGTCGCGCAGCCGCCGGATTAGCTCGATCTGCTCCTCGTGCGGGAGGGCGTCGGCGAGAAACAAGCGCAGCAGGCCTTCGTCGCGGATCTGGGCCGGAGCAATGCGCTCCGACCGCAGCCAGGCGACCAGGACCGCCTTACCCCGGTCCGTAGCCTCATAGGCCGATCGTGTCCGGCCCCCGTGCGGGTCATCGCGCCGGGTCACGAGCCCGTCGCGCTGGAGGCGGCCCAGCTCCGGGTAGACCTGAGCCAGCGAGGTCGGAAAGAAGACTCGGGTCGAGATGTCGGTGGCCTTCTTTATCGCGTAACCCGACCGTGCCCCCAGGTGGAGCATGCCGAGCACGAGGTAAGAGGGCGAGCGCAGCTTCATCAACGGTCGGGGTCGACGAGATCGGTTCTGCGAACCCGATTGCGCCCCTTGTCTATATCAGGTTGGATATATCTACTGTGTCATATCGCTCTTGGAGACAGCTCCCGCGAGCCCATCGCTGGGCCGGCTTGAGCGCCATCGGAGCAGCGCTTCTGTTTGCCGGGGCCAATGCCCTGTGGGCGCTTGAGCAGCCGCAGCTGGGCGCGCCGGCACCGCAGCTGCTGCACTTCTACGCGCACGCGTCGGGACGGATCGTCGCCGGAGGGCTGCTGAGCCTGATCTCGATCGCCGTGTTCGTCGCCTTCGCCGGCGCATTGCGGAGCGTCCTGATCGAGCTGGAAGGCGATGAGCTTCTGGCCAACGTCGCGTTCGGGGGCGCGCTCCTCGGGATGGCCGCCGGGGTCGGCGCGGAGACGATTAACATGGCGGCGGCACTCAGAGCCGGAGACGGCAAGCTGACCGGACCGGTAGCCGAGGCGCTGTTCGATACCTCCTACGTCCTCGGCTACAACGCGGCGGGAATCGGGATCGGCTTGCTCACGTTGGCCATCGGCTGCGCGGCCCTGCGCGCCCGAGCGCTCCTGCCCCGCTGGCTGGCGACGGTCGCGGTGCTGCTCGGCCTCGCGCTGCTCACCCCGCTGGCTCGCCACGCGCTCGGCCCCAGCTTTGTCGTGTTGCTCATTCTCGGGGCCCTGATGCTCCGCGGCTCGGCGGTTCAGCGCCCGACCCGGTAGCGGAGGTGCGTGGCATGCCGAGAGTGGATTACCAGGGCTCACTCACTTAGCTAGTTGATGCAACGCGTCGGCGAGCCGCCGCACGCCCTCACTGATCGCTGCCGGGTGTAGCGCGCCATAGCCAAGCACAAGGGCAGAGGTTTCAGGTGGCGGATCCGCTCGCCACAAGCTCAGCGGGTACACCCCAACGTCATTGGTGCGGGCCGCAGCCACCAGGGCTGCCGCATCGACCGGTTCGTCGAGGTGGGCCACGGCGTGCAGTCCGGCCGCCACTCCACCGATGCGGGCGGCGGGGAGGTGCGTGGCCAGAGCTTTGACAAGGGCATCGCGGCGCTCGCGCTGGCGGCGTCGCGCGGCGCGCACGTGTCGATCGTAGTCCCCGGACGCGATCATCTGGGCCAGAGTCGCCTGGTCAAGGATCGGCGATCCGGCATCGGCGTAGCGCTTGGCCGCGATGACCGAGGCGAGTCGCTCCTCGGGGACCACGAGCCAGGCCAGCCGGACTCCGGGGGCGAGCGTCTTGCTCACCGACCCGACGTAAGCCACATGGTCGGGAGCCAGGCCTTGCAGGGCGGCGATGGGCGAGCGGTCGTAGCGGTACTCGGCGTCGTAGTCGTCCTCGACGATCAGCGTGTGTTCGCGCTGGGCCCAGCCGGCCAGGGCGGCTCGGCGTCCGGCCGACAGCACCGCGCCGGTCGGACACTGGTGCGCCGGCGTGAGGAGGGCCAGAGCAGCATGGGTAGCCGCAACCGCTTCGTCGTGCACGCCCAGCTCGTCCACCGGCACGGGAACGACGTCGGCACCGGCGTTGAGGAGCACATCGCGATGCTCGGGCAGGTAGGGGTCCTCCACCGCGACCCGTACGGGCGCGCCGTCGGTGGCCGCCGCGGTGGCCCGGACGAGGATGCCCAGCGCTTGGACCACTCCCTGGCAGATGACGACCTGTCCCGGGCGGCAGACAACGCCTCGCGCGCGGGCCAGCATGGAGGCGATCGTCACCCGCAGCTCGCGGTGTCCGCGCGGGTCGCCGTAGCCGAACGCGGCGTCGGGTAGCTCACGCAGTGCCTCGCGAGCCGCCCGGCCCCAGGCCGCCCGCGGAAAGGCGCCGAGATCCGGGTGCCCGGGGAAGAAGTCAAACCTGGGACGGCTGTGCGCGCTGCGGCGTTCCGGCGCCTTGGGCTTGAGCGAAGCCACCGGCGTCGCGAGCGGCAGTGTGCGCCGCACATATGTACCCGACCCGACCCGGGCATCGAGCCATCCCTCCGCCGCGAGCTGCTCAAAGGCCACCAGGACAAGGCGCCGGGAGACATCGAGATCTGCGGCCAGCGTCCGGGTGGGGGGTAACCGCTGGCCAGGACTGAGCCGCCCTTGGCGGATCGCGGTGCGCAGTCCGGCTTCGATCTGGCGGCCCAGCGGAGGCGCTCCGTTGCTGCGGCGCACGGTCAAGAGCAACTCAGGGCCGTGATTGGTCTCGTCACCTGGCATCAGATTGGATCTTTTCAGGGTTCCACCCAGTGTCTACGGTCGGGCATGTGAAGCTATCCACAACGTCGCGTCGATGATCTGCGGGCATGACCTCTGAGCGCACGTTGCGTTTGGCCTTTTTGAGCCTAGGTGTCGTGCACCTGGCAATCGGCGTGTGGATGTTCGCCTTCCCGCACAGCTTCTTCACCACCGTCGGGGCATTCGGGAGCTACAACCGCCACTACGAGCGCGACACGGCGACTTTCTACTTCGCGTTCTCGCTGGGCGCCTTAATGGCGGCGGTCCGGCCGGCGTGGCGCGTGCCTGTGCTCGCCATGACCACGCTTCAGTACACAGTGCACACGATCAACCACGCGATCGACGTGGACCGCGCCAACAACTCCTGGGCCGGGATCTTCGACCTCGTGTCGCTCGGCTTGGCCACCGTCCAGTTCGCCGCGCTGCTGTGGCTGCTGGGCCGCGCCCCCTCCCGGACGGCTGCGGCATGAAGGTCCTGCTGGCCGGCGCTACCGGCGCCATCGGGCGCCCGCTGGTGCGCATCCTGCTTGAGCACGGCCATGACGTGATCGGAACCACGCGCACTGAGGCGCGGGCGGGAGCGCTGCGCGAGCTAGGAGCACAGGCGGTCCTCTGCGACGCGTTCGACCGGGAGTCGGTTCACAGGGTCGTGGCGATGCATCAACCGGAGGTGATCGTCAATCAGCTCACGGCCCTCTCGGCGCCGTTCAACCCACGCCGCTACATCCAGTGGATCGAGCCGACGAACCAGCTGCGGATCGAGGCGACCCGCCACCTCGCCGAGGCAGGCTCCGCCGCGGGCGCGCGGCTGCTGATCTCACAGAGTCTGGCCTTCGCCTACCGTTGGGACGGGGATGAGCTGAAGACCGAGGATGACCCACTCTTCGACGGCGGGCTGGGATTCGAGCGCGCCGTCGCAGCCCTCAACGAGCTCGAGCAGCGGACGCTGGGTACACCGGGTCTCGAGGGGGTGGTTCTGCGCTACGGATACTTCTACGGCCCGGGAACCTCGTACGCGCGCGACGGCGACGTTGCCGAGCTGGTGCGCCGCCGCCGCTTCCCCGTAGTCGGCGCGGGAACCGGACGCTTCTCGTTCATCCACGTCGAGGACGCCGCCGCAGCCACGCTGGCCGCGATGCAACAGCACCGGCCCGGAGTCTTCAACATCGTTGATGATGAACCGGCCGAGGTGCGCGAGTGGCTCCCCTACTACGCACAGGTCCTGGGGGCGAAGCCGCCCCTACGCGTCCCCCTGTGGCTGGCGCGCCTCGCCACCACCCGCTTCGTCGCCGACGGAGCCGTCCGGCTGCGCGGGGCCTCCAACCAGCGAGCCAAGCGCGATCTCGGCTGGCAGCTTCGCTGGCCGAGCTGGCGCCGTGGGTTTGCCGAGGCGCTCGGATAGGCGGGGCTGGCCCTCGCCGGGTGGCGACGCCGAGGGCAAGGTTTTCGGTTTATCGACTGTCCGGCTAGGGAAAGCTCGGCGGCAGAGGCGCTCCGAGACCCGCTGCCCAAGGACGGCGGACGGGCTCGCCGCGCGGCCTGGCGAGAACCACCACAGGAGACGAGATGCTTTTCAGAATGGCTCACCGGCGACGGATGGTCTGCTTGGCAGTGTTGGCTTGCCTCATCGCCGGCGCGGCGCTGGTCCAGGTCGCGTTGGCCGCCAGCGGTCCTAGCCGGGTCGGCAACTTCTCCTTTGGCCAGCTTCAGTCGGCGACAATCGGTGCCATGGGATGTGGCACCAACAACGCCGGTGAGCCGGCGATCCATGTCTCGCGTACGAACAACGTGTTCCTCGGCTCAGAGCAGGGTCTCGGCGGCGGCAGCGAGTTGTGGCGAGGCCTGGGGGCGGTCGGCGGGGCCGGCGCCTCCGGGTGCGGGCTTGAGTTCCGCGGCCAGCCCAACGCAGTCGGCGGCGTGGGCGCGTCAGGGGGCGACATCGACCTCGCGATTGCCAGCGCCAAGAACTCGCGCGGGAATTACAACCTGTACGTCGCGAGCTTGAACCTCGGGTCGGTCAACGTTGCGCACTCGACCGACAACGGCACCACCTTCTCCCAGACCCCCGTCCAGGCCGGCCTACCGATCGACGACCGCGAGTGGATCGCCGCGTTCGGCGCCAACACGTCGCTGCTCAGCTACCACGACATCACAACCAACAACATCGACGTGCTGCGCTCTGACAACGGGGGGCAGCTCTACACCCAGACCTCCCAGGTCATCGCTCCGACGGACTACAAGGCGCAGAACAACGAGCTCGGAAATCTTGTCATCGACCACCGCAACCTGCCCGAGCCCGAGTCCGCCGGTGGCTTCTACGCTTACCAGTCGTTCGTAGCGCCGTCCTCGGCATCGGGTTCCGCATACAACGAGGCCTTCCTCGGAGTCTCGGCGGACGGCGGTCACACCTGGACGGACAAGCCGATTCCCTGTAGCACGGCCTCGGCCAGCACCGACCTCGCCCACAACTTCCCCAATGTGTCGGTCGACCCGGCCGGCACGCTGTGGTACTCGTGGTCCAACGACCACAACATATTCGTCGCCAAGTCGACCAATCACGGCAACTCCTGGACTTGCTCAAAGCCGGTGAGCACCAACACTGAGCAGGCGATCTTCCCGTGGCTCGCGGCCACGTCGCACGGAGTCGACCTGGTCTACTACGGCGCTCCCACGGAGCGCAACCAGACCTGGCACGTGTACTTCGCCCAGGACCTCGCCGGTACCACGACGGGCTTTGGCAGGCCTCAGCAG
>JALYZQ010000155.1 GCA_030948805.1 Actinomycetota bacterium
ACTGCTCGAGCAGCGTCGAGCACCTCCTCTACGGCGGGGCCCTGGTGCCGGTGACCTACGAAGCCGCGTCGGGAACTCTGGAGTCCTTCGGAGTCCCCGGCCTCGGGCGTTGGGTGACCGTTTACGCCAGCGCCGCCCATGTGTTCATGTATGTGGCCGGCCTGCGCTGGGACACCTGGAATGCCGGTGGTCCGCAGGACGGCAGCACGGGGATCGGCTGGCATCCGCTGGTTCGCAGCGCGGCCGGCTTCGTGGCCCGACACCCGGTGGGGCTGTGAGAACCCGCGGGGTTGCCGTAGCCGTACTCGTGGCGCTGATTGCCGTCGCCTGCGATCCCCTGGGCGGCTCTTCGCCTCCGTCGCGGCCGGCGCGCAACCCGATCCCCGCCGCCGTAGCCCAGGCCCAGCGCCGGCACGAGTATCCCAGTCCCACGCCACCCCAGATGGCGGTCCGGGCAGTCAACGCTCCGCTCGCCGTGGTGCGCGACTTTGGCACTGCCTACATCAACTGGACAGCGGCCACGGTGACCGCGCGCCTGCGTGAGCTGGCGGCCCTGACCATCGGACAGGCTCGAGCGGCCATGACGCTGGCCGCCGCTCAGACCGCCCAGGACTACGAGCTGCGGCGCGGTGGGGTGCGCAACTCGGGCACGGTCCAGGCGGTGGCGCCGGTGAGCGGTCAGGCCGGCCAGTACGTGGTCGTCACACGGGAGCTGACCACGGCCACCAACAGCAACGCCTACCGGGGACTGCGCCCGGCCTGGCACGTCACCCTGGCCACCGTTTCCCGCTTGGCCGGCGGCGGCTGGGCGCTCAGCGCCTGGCAGCCCGAAAGCTGAGCTCGACGAGCCGCGGGCTCAGTGGGCGGCCACGTTCAGGGCCACCGCCCCCGCGAAGCAGAGCACGGCCACAGCGCGGAGCAGGTAGCCCGTGCGCGGGGTGTGGCGGTCGGTGACCATGCCGGCGACGGCCACCACCATGCAGACCACCGCTACCGCAGCCAGCACCACGGAGAAGACGCGCAGCGTGCTCATGGGCCGCAGTCGCTGACGCCGCGAGCCGCCCCGGACCGCCCGGGATACGTAACCTGCGTGACCATCTGCTGCACATCCTCCCGCACGGCGCACCGGCCGGCCACTTACTCTCGCTGCCGAAAACGGCGCCGAAGCCAAAGCAAGGAAGACACCGCGTATGAATGCTGCTGAGAACGAGTTCCTGTTCACCTCGGAGTCGGTCACCGAGGGCCACCCGGACAAGATCGCCGATCAGATCTCCGACGGGGTGCTCGACGCTGTCCTGCGTGACGATCCCAAGGGGCGGGTGGCCTGCGAGACGCTGGTCAACACCGGCCTGGTCGTCGTCTCGGGGGAGATAACCACCGAGACCTACGTTGACATCCAGGACATCGCCCGGTCGACAATCAGCCGGATCGGCTACACCGACGCGGCCTTTGGCTTCGACGCGACCACCTGCGCGGTCATCAATGCGATCGACAAGCAGTCTCCGGACATCGCCCAAGGCGTCGATGCGGCCTTTGAGACCCGCAGCGATCCCAGCGACGACGATGAGTTGGATCTGGCCGGGGCGGGGGATCAGGGGATGATGTTTGGTTACGCGACGCGGGAGACTCCGGAGTTGATGCCGTTGCCGATCGCATTGGCGCATCGGCTGGCTCGGCGTCTGGCTGCGGTGCGTAAAGACGGGACGTTGGCGTATTTGCGTCCGGACGGTAAGACGCAGGTGAGTGTGCGTTATGTGGACGGCCGTCCGGTGGCGGTGGAGAAGCTGTTGATCTCCACCCAGCACGCCGAGGGGGCCGAGGAGCACATCAAGGCTGACCTCTGGGAGCACGTGGTCGGGGCCGTCATACCTGAGGACCTATACGACCCGCGCCAGCTGGAGCGCAGCTTTCTGGTCAACCCGACCGGGCGGTTCGTGATCGGCGGCCCGATGGGCGACTGCGGCCTCACAGGTCGCAAGATCATCGTTGACACCTATGGCGGCATGGCTCGTCACGGGGGCGGCGCCTTTTCGGGCAAGGACCCGTCCAAGGTCGATCGCTCGGCCGCCTATGCCGCCCGCTACGTGGCCAAGAATGTTGTCGCGGCGGGGCTGGCCGACCGGGCCGAGGTCCAGGTGGCCTACGCGATCGGCGTCGCTCACCCGGTGTCGGTGATGGTCGAGACCTTCGGGACCGAGAAGCTGAGCCGGAGCAAGATCCTGACTCTGATCTCCGAGCACTTCGATCTGCGTCCCGGCGCCTTTCGCGACTACCTGGACCTGCACCGTCCGATCTACCAGCAGACCGCGGCCTACGGGCACTTCGGGCGCGAGGAGGAGGACTTCACCTGGGAGCGCACGGACAAGGCCGATCAGCTCAAATCCGCCGCCGGCCTCTAGCCTCGCCGCCGGCCTCCTGACCGGCCCTCCTATCCTCAGCAACCAATGTCGGCTCAGTACATCTTCACCACCCAGCGGCTCTCCCGTCGCTATCCCCCGGATCGTGAGGTCCTGACCGACATCTCGCTGTCATTCATGCCGGGGGCCAAGATCGGCGTGCTGGGCTACAACGGGGCCGGGAAATCGACCCTCTTGCACATCATGGCCGGGCTGGACACGGAGTTCGACGGGCACGCCCAATTGGCCCCCAATGCCACTGTCGGCATGCTCGAGCAGGAGCCCGAGCTGGACCCCGGCAAGGATGTGCGGGGCAACGTCGAGGAGGGTGTGGCCGGCGTGCGGGTGCTGCTGGACCGCTTCACCGAGCTGTCGATGAACTACTCCGACGAGACCGCGGATGAGTTCTCCCGGGTTCAGGAGCGCATCGACGCGGTGGACGGCTGGAACCTCGACACCACGCTTGAGATCGCCATGGATGCGCTGCGCTGTCCCCCGGCCGACGCCGAAGTGACCACGCTCTCGGGCGGTGAGCGTCGCCGAGTGGCGCTGTGCCGGCTGCTGCTCGGCCAGCCCGATCTTTTGCTCCTCGACGAGCCAACCAACCATCTCGATGCCGAGAGTGTGGCTTGGTTGGAGCAGCACCTACGCGACTACGGCGGGACCGTCGTGGCCATCACCCACGATCGCTACTTCCTGGACAACGTGGCCGGCTGGATACTGGAGCTCGACCGCGGCCGTGGCATTCCCTATCAGGGCAACTACTCGGGCTGGCTTGAGCAGAAGCGAAAGCGCCTGGACCAGGAGGCTCGCCAGGAGACCGTGCGTCAGCGGACGATCGATCAGGAGCTCGAGTGGGTGCGGCTGAACGCCAGCGCACGCCGCAACAAGCCCAAGGCCCGCCTCAACGCCTACGAGGCGCTACTGGCCGAGGATCGCAACGTCAAGCTGGACCAGGTCCAGATCCACATCCCGGCCAGACCCCGGCTGGGCGACGTGGTGGTAGAGGCCGACGGCGTTCGCAAGAGCTACGGCGAACGGCTGCTCATCGACGAGCTCAGCTTCAAGCTCCCCCGGGGTGCAATCGTGGGCGTGATCGGACCCAACGGCGCCGGCAAGACCACGTTGTTGCGGATGATCACCGGACAGGAGCAGCCCGACGAGGGCCAGCTGCGGATCGGTGAGACCGTTGAGCTGGCCTACGTCGATCAATCGCGCGAAGCGCTTGACCCGGACAAGAACGTGTGGCAGGAGATCTCCGGCGGCCTGGATCAGATCCCATTGGGCGAGCGGACCGTGAACAGCCGTGCCTACACCGCGGGATTCAACTTCCGCGGCACCGACCAGCAGAAGAAGGTGGCCAAGCTCTCGGGCGGCGAGCGCAATCGCCTGCACCTGGCCAAGCTCCTGCGCCGGGGCGGCAACCTGCTGCTGCTCGACGAGCCGACCAACGATCTCGATGTGGACACCCTGCGTGCGCTGGAGGAGGCGCTTTTGTCCTTCGCCGGTTGCGCCGTGGTCGTCTCCCACGATCGCTGGTTTCTGGACCGCATCGCCACGCACGTACTGGCCTTCGAGGGCGACAGCCAGGTGCGCTGGTTCGAGGGCAACTTCGAGGCCTATGAGAGCTTTCGCCACGAGCAGCTGGGGGCGGAAGCCGACCGGCCCAAGCGCATCACCTACAAGAAGCTCGTTCGCAACTGATCAGCTCACCCTGAGGGCCGTCTCCAGCAGCGGCCGTAGGCCCCGGGCGTCAGCGGCAACGCCGTCGGCGTCGCGCAGCTCGTCCCTGGAATACGGGCCCGTGGCCACCGCCAGGCAGCCCACGCCGTCCAGGCGCGCGCAGGCGACGTCGCGGGGGGTGTCGCCGACGACAATCGTGTGCTCGCGGGAAAAGGCGACGCCGTCAGCTCCCGCGCGCTTGCGGGCCAGCCCGGGCAAGGCCCCCCGGTCCTCGGAGTCTGAGCCGAAGGCGCCCTGACCGCGGGGGAAGTGATGGCCGATTCCGGCCCGCAGCAGCTTGAGCCGGGCCACGGGCTCGAAGTTTCCCGTCACCAGGGAGAGCTGGACGGCATCCAGGCTGTCCAACCAGTCCAGCAGCTCGGCTACGCCGGGCAGGACCTTGTCGGCCAGGGACGGCGGACACAGCTCGGCGTAGGCCATGCAGCAGGCCTCGCGCACATTGCCGGCACGTTCGTCGATCTGCCGAGCCGAGATGCCGCCCGCGAGCAGGAGCAGCCGGGCGATCTCGTTGTCAGTGCGCCCGGCGGGATCGAGCCCCGCTCCCAGACGGTCAGGATCCACGCCGTGGACCTCGCGCAGCGCCCGGTGAAGCGCCTGGCGGTGCTCGGTGGCGGCCCGGGCCAGCATCGTGCCGTCGATATCGAACAGCAGCAGCATGTCAGTGGACTACCCGCCCGGCGGACGCCGGTCAGCGCTCGAACGAGATTTCCGGAGTCAGGCGGCGGGCAAAAGCGGCGATCAGCTTGGCCGCCGCCTCGATATCAGCCAGCGCGACCAGCTCGACCGGAGAATGCATGTAGCGGATGGGAACTGAGACCAGCCCCGTGGGAATCCCCGCGCGGCTGATGTTGACCGCGTCGGCATCGGTGCCGGTCATCCGGCCCAGGGACTCGACAGTGAAGTCAAGGCCCTCCTCCTCGGCCGTCTCGTAGAGGAGGTCGGTGACGGCGGGATGAAGCGCGGTGCCCCGAGCCACTACCGGTCCGGAGCCCAGCGGATGCTTGGTGATCGGTCCCAGGTCGATGCCCGGCTGGTCGGTGGCGAAGGTCACATCGACGACGATGGCCAGGTCCGGGGCCAGCGCGAAGGCACTCGTCCGCGCCCCCGCAAAGCTGGTCTCCTCCTGAGCCACGGCCAGGGCGATGACCTCGCCGGGAGCGCCCCCTGACTCAGCGACCAGGCGCGCGGCCTCGGCGGCCACGAAGCAGCCGATGCGGTTGTCCAGCGCCCGGGAGACGAGCCGGTCGCCGACCATCTCCAGTGGTCCGGCATCGATCACCCCGACATCGCCGATGCGGACCATCTCCCGCGCCTGCTCGCCGTCCTGGGCGCCGATGTCGATGTGCAGATCCTTGACCTTGGGCACCTTCTCGCGGTCAGACCCCTTGAGCAGGTGGATCGGCTTGCGGCCGATCACGCCCGGCACCGAGCCGCCCCGGGTGGTGATGCGCACGCGCTGGCCGACCAGTACGACCGGGTCCCATCCGCCCACCTCGCCGAAGCGCAGGTAACCCTCATCGTCGATGTGAGAGACGTGTACGCCGATCTCGTCGATGTGTCCGATCACGGCCAGGATCGGTCCGCCACCGGTGCCGGGCACGCGGGCCATGGAGGAGCCGACGTGATCACCGCGGACCTCGGCGGCGAAGGCCGAGCAACCCTCGCGCCAAGCGCGCGCCGCCTGCTCTTCGTGGCCAGATGGTCCCGTCGCGGTGAGCAGGCTGGTCAGCATCTCCGGGACAGGCACGGGCAGGTACCCTAGTGCACCGCTCGGCAATCACCGGGCGGCCCGCCGGTCGGTCCTCAGGCCAAAAGCTGGCGGAGCACGAACTGCAGGATGCCACCGTGGCGGAAGTAGCGCTGCTCATTGGGAGTGTCGATCCGGACGGTGACCTCGAACTCCTGCTCACCGGCCTTGACGGTCAGCTGGCGTGGGATCTCCTCGGCGTCGGCAATCCCGGCGATCGAGAACTCCTCGTGTCCGCTCAGGCCCAGTGACTCGACGGAGTCGCCGTCTGAGAATTGCAGCGGCAGCACGCCCATCCCGACCAGGTTGGACCGATGGATGCGCTCGAAGCTCTGTGCGAGCACCGCGCGCACGCCCAGCAGCCGCGTGCCCTTGGCCGCCCAGTCGCGCGAGGAGCCAGAGCCGTACTCCTTGCCGGCCAGGACGACGAGCGGGGTGTCGGACTCCGCGTACCTCAGCGCCGCGTCGTAGATCGGCATCTCATCTTCGCCGCCGTCACCCAGGTAAAGGGTTACCCCGCCCTCGGTTCCAGGCGCGAGCTGGTTGCGCAGGCGGATGTTGGCGAACGTGCCGCGCATCATCACCTCGTGGTTGCCGCGCCGAGAGCCGTAGGAGTTGAAATCACGGGGCTCCACGCCGTGCTCGATCAGATACTTACCGGCCGGACTGTCGCGCTTGATCGCCCCGGCCGGGGAGATGTGATCGGTGGTCACGCTGTCGCCGAGCACGGCCAGCACCCGGGCGCCCTCGATGTCGGTCAGCGCCGCGGGCTCGGTCGGCATTTCGTCAAAGAACGGAGGCTTTCGCACGTAGGTCGACTGCTCATCCCAGGCGAAGGTCTGCCGGGCATCACCGCCTGAGTCGGCGGTCGGAACCTCGAGTGAGTTCCAGCGCTCGTCGCCGTCGAACACCTCGCTGTAGCTCTTGCGGAACATGTCCGACTGCACCGCCTCCTCGATCGCGGCGGCCACCTCACGGGCCTCAGGCCAGATGTCCTTGAGAAAGACCGGTTCGCCGTCGGAGTCCTCGCCCAGCGGCTCGTCGTAGAGGTCGATGTCCATCGTCCCGGCCAGCGCGTAGGCCACGCAGAGCGGGGGGGAGGCCAGGTAGTTCATCTTCACGTCGGGGTTGATGCGCCCTTCGAAGTTGCGGTTGCCCGACAGGACCGAGACGACGGCCAAGTCCTCGGCCCCGACGACCTCGGAGATCTCCTCCGGCAGCGGGCCGCTGTTGCCGATGCAGGTGGTGCAGCCGTAGCCAACCAGGTTGAAGCCGAGCTGGTTCAGGGGCTCGGTGAGCCCGGCTCGATCCAGGTACTGGGTCACCACCTTGGAACCCGGGGCCAGCGAGGTCTTGACCCACGGCTTGACCGACAGTCCCCGCTTCACCGCGTTGCGAGCCAGGATCCCCGCCCCCAGCATGACCGACGGGTTCGAAGTGTTGGTGCAGCTGGTGATGGCGGCGATCACGACGTGGCCGTGGTCGAGCTCGGTGTCCGTGCCGTCGGCCAGCGTGACCGGCGTCGGTGTCGAGCGTCGGTCGGCGACCTGCGCGCCCCCCGTGCCGCCAGATGGGCCATGGCCTTCGCCGTTGAGCACATGCGAGGACACCGGGTCGCTGGCCGGGAATGAGTCCGAGAGCCGCTCGTCCTCATCATCGTCGTCGGGCAGCATCCCGTCCAGGGCCATCCGGAAGGCCGACTTGGACTCCGTCAAGGAGACCCGATCCTGCGGACGCTTGGGCCCGGCGATACTGGGCACCACATCAGCCAGGTCGAGCTCGATCTGATCACTGAAGGTGGGCGCCTCGGAGTCCTCTTCGTGCCACAGACCCTGCTCCTTGGCGTAGGCCTCGACCAGCGCCACCTGCTCCTGCGGGCGGCCGGAGAACTCGAGGTAGCGCAGCGTCTCGGCGTCGATCGGGAAGATCGCGCAGGTGGAGCCGAACTCGGGCGACATGTTGCCGATCGTGGCCCGGTCAGCCAGGGGGAGCTTGGCCAGGCCGGCGCCGTAGAACTCGACGAACTTGCCGACCACCCCGCGCTCGCGCAGCGCCTCGGTGACCGTGAGCACCAGATCGGTGGCCGTGGCGCCCTCCTGCAGCTCGCCGGTGAGCTTGAAGCCGAGCACCTGGGGGATCAGCATCGACATTGGCTGACCCAGCATCGCGGCCTCGGCCTCGATGCCACCCACGCCCCAGCCCAGGACCCCAAGGCCGTTGATCATCGTCGTGTGCGAGTCGGTTCCGACGAGGGTGTCGGGGTAGGCGAGCTGCCGCTCGGAGTCGACGAACACGACCCGCCCCAGGTACTCGAGGTTGACCTGGTGCACGATGCCGGTGTCCGGCGGCACGACGCTGAAGTTGTCAAACGCGCCCTGACCCCAGCGCAAAAAGGCGTATCGCTCCTGGTTGCGCTCGAACTCCAACTCGGCGTTGCGCGCAAAGGCCCGCGGAGAGCCGAACGCGTCGACCTGGACCGAGTGATCAATGACCAGCTCGGCCGGGACCAGGGGGTTGATCTTGCTCATCTCGCCGCCCAGAGCCGCCATCGCGTCGCGCATCGCGGCCAGATCCACGATCGCCGGCACTCCGGTGAAGTCCTGCATGACCACGCGCGCAGGCGTGAAGGCGATCTCCTGGCTGGGCTCATCCTTGGCGTTCCAGCGGGCCAGGGCCTCGATGTCGGCGGCGCGGATCGACTCCCCGTCCTCATTGCGCAGCAGGTTCTCCAGCAGGATCTTGAGCGAGAAGGGCAGGCGGGCGACGTCGAACTTGGATTGCAGGGCGTCCAAGCGGTAGATCTCGTAGCTGCTCTCCCCGACCTTCAGTTCAGATCGGGCATCAAAGCTGTTGGCGGGCATGTCTCAAGCTCCCTGGTGTCTAAAAGTGGCTGACCCCTACTCTAGATCCGCGTGCTCGCGGGCGGCACGGCGTCGGCTCCTACGCGGTTCTTAGTCATGTCTTCACGCCGGCTTGCACAAGTCGCCGATGCTGGCGTCAATTCCTAAGCAAAGGAGCCGGCCGTGACGATCCTCAGTCGTACACTCGCCCGGGTCGCCGCGGCCGCCATCGGCATCGTCGCTGCCGCCGGCGTCTACGCGGAGGCTCGGCGTGCGCCGGACCAGTCTTAGCCCGTCTCCCATCTGCCCCTGCCGCCCCTCCAACCATGAGCTCTGACTCCGTCGGCTACCCCACGACTCTGCGCAGGCGTCGGGCCGCGTGGGGCCACTCGCGGCCGGCCGTGCTCAGCGGCCTGCGTCGCCGGCCCGAGCTGGCGCTCCTCATTGGCGTGGCCGCCGTGCTCAACCTCTGGCAGCTGAGCGTCAACGGCTGGGCTAACACCTACTACTCGGCGGCCGTGCGGTCGATGAGCACGAGCTGGCATGACTTCCTGTTCGTCTCACTCGACAGGAGCGGCCTGATGACGGTCGACAAGCCCCCACTGGCCCTCTGGGTCCAGGCCCTGTCTGTCCGCGTGTTCGGCTTTCACCCGCTCAGCATGGTCGTGCCCCAGGCCATCATGGGCGTACTGGCCACCGTTCTGCTCTATGACGTTGTGCGCCGGCGCTTCGGCCGCGCGGCGGGCTTTGCCGGCGGCCTGGCCCTGGCCACCACCCCGATCGCAGTCGCGGTCTCGCGCCACAACAACCCCGACGAGCTGCTCGTGCTGTGCTGCGTAGCCGCTCTGTGGCTGGCCCTGCGTGCGCTGGAGACCGGGCGTACCCGCTGGCTGGTGTGGGCCGGAGTGGCCACCGGGCTGGGCTTTGAGGCCAAGATGGGCGTGGCCCTGATGGTCGTGCCGGCTATCGCCGCCGCCTACCTGTACGTCGCTCCTCGTGGCCGCGTCATCGCGCTGGGCCAGCTGCTGGCCGGAGGGCTGGCCCTGGCGGCGGTGGGCGCCGCCTGGCCGCTGGTGGTCACGCTGACCCCGGCTGCCGACCGGCCGTGGATCTCCGGGACGGCGGACAACAGCATCTGGTCGTTGATCTTCTCCTACAACGGCGTGGGCCGGATCGCGGGGCAGACCGGGGGTCCGGAAGCGTTCGGTGGCGGAGGCGGCGGTGGCGCCACGTTCGGCGGCTCAACCGGTGTGTTCCGGCTGCTGGCCAGCGGCCTGGGCGACCAGGGAGGCTGGCTGCTGGGCTTCGCGGTGGTGGCCGGACTGGGGGTCCTGGCCAGCACCCGCCTGCGCCGGGCTGACCCGCGCACCGGGTGGCTGCTGGCGGTCGGCGGATCCTTCATCACCGTAGCGGCAGTGTTCAGTCTGGCCCACGGGATCTTTCATCCCTATTACGTCTCCTTCTTGGCGCCCTTGACCGCGGCCCTGATCGGGGCTGGGGCCGGTCTGGCCCTCGGGCCTTCGCGAATCGGGAGGATCGCCGCCACGCTAGCCCTCATGGCGGGTGCTGTGACCGAGCTCGTCGTGCTGGCCGGCCTCCACGGCCAGCTCGTCTGGGCAAAGCCGTTGGTCATCGTCGCCGCGGTCGCCGCAGCGCTGGTCCTGCTGCTCAACTTCAGTCCTCAGGGGCGGGTGGCTGTCCTCGGCGGTGCCCTCGCGCTCCTGTTCGCCGCGCCTGCGGCGTGGGCGGCTCAGACCCTCGGGCACGCCACCAGCGGCACCTTCCCGACCGGAGGTCCAGCCAGCGCGGGCGGCGACCTCGGAGGGCCGCCGGGGTTGGCCCGGGGGCGGCATGGCTTGCGCCTCGGCCTCGGTGGACCGCCGGGCTCCGGCGCGGGGGTGGGTGGCCCTCCAC
>JALYZQ010000194.1 GCA_030948805.1 Actinomycetota bacterium
GGCCGAGAGGTACTGGATCAGCATCGCCATCAGGTTGGCCAGCAGCACGACCCACAGCAGCCCGTAGCCGAACCGGGCCCCGGCCTGGACGTTGGTGGCGAAGTTCCCCGGGTCGACGTAGGCCACCGCAGCCACGAACGCCGGACCCAGCATGGTGATCGTCGCTCGCGTGCGCCCGCGCGCGACCAGCCGCTCCAGCGGCGTGGAGACGGGCTCGACCAGCGTCCCACCGCCGACCTCGGCCGCGGTTTCCAACAACGGCTCCGGGACCGAGGTCATGTCGCAACCGCCACGCGCATCGCGTGGGCGAGCTCTCCTCCCAGCGGGTGGATCCGGTCACCGAAGCGGGCGAACACCGGGCCACCGAAGGGCTGACGCTCGACAACCTCCAGCTCATCCCCGGGCGCGATTCCCCGCTCGGCCAGGTAACACAGCATGGCTGGGTTGGCATCCGAGACCCGCGCGAAGGTCCCTCGGGCGCCAGCCGGCAAGGCATCCAGACTCTCGGTCTCGATCTCGTCGATGGTCAGCTCGCGAGTGGGAATCGGGTCGCCGTGGGGATCGTGGGTGGGGTCACCGAGCTTGGTCGCGATCAGCTCCTCGAGCTCCTCAGAGAGAACGTGCTCAAGCACCTCGGCTTCCGCGTGGACCCGATCCCAAGGCACCCCCAGGCTCTGCACGAGGTACAGCTCGAGGAGGCGGTGATGGCGTATGACCTCCAGCGCCACCCGCCGTCCTCCCTCGGTCAGGGAGACGCCACGGTAGGGCTCGTGGGTGACCAGGCCGAGCTCATCCAGCCGCTTGACCATCCCCGAGGCCGAGGCCGGGGTGACACCGAGGCGATGGGCCAGGGCATTGGTGGTCACCGGCTCGTGGGCACGGCTCTGCAGGGCGTAGATCGCCTTGGCGTAGTCCTCGACTGCGGGGCTGCGCAGCCGATCGGTGTGGGTGGAGATGCTCACGAAAAGATTATGGTAGCCCTAAACCTTAAGTTCGGCTCCGATGGACAACTCCTTTAGCGGCCACCCCGGGCGTCTTGCGCGCCGAGCTCCCGTGACGGCGGTCCTATCCTGTGCCGAGGTGAGCACGCTTGAGATCTCAAGCCAGGAGTACGACGCCGTCACCGGTGGTTGCGGTCTGTTCGATCGTTCAGAGCGCGGGAAGCTGGCTCTGAACGGAGCTCAGGCCAAGACCTTTCTCCAGGGCCAGGTCTCCAACGACGTGGAAGGGCTCCAGGCCGGCCGTGGCTGCTACGCCGCGTTCTTGACTCCCAAGGGCAAGATGCTGGGCGATCTGCGCATCCTGGACACCGGCGAAGAGCTCCTGCTCGACACCGAGCGGCTTTCGCTGCAGGCCCTGTTCAACATGATCCGGCGCTTCAGCATCGGCTACGACGCAGAGCTGCACAAGCGCACGCTGCAGACGGGATTGCTGTCGCTGATCGGGCCCGGGGCGCAGAACGTTCTCGGCCCTGACCCGCCTCACGGCGAGCACTCGCATCTGGCTACCGAGGTGGCTGGTGTGCCGGCGCGCGCAGTGGTCACCGATGCGGGCTTTGACCTACTCTGCGCCGCGCAGGACACCGGCGCCCTGGCGGAGGGTCTGCAGGCGGCGGGAGCCGAGCCGGTCACCGAAACGGTGGTCGAATGTCTGCGCGTGGAAGGCGGCCGTCCCCGCTACGGAATCGACCTCGACGAGACCGTCATCCCCCAGGAGGCAGACCTCAACCAACGGGCGGTCTCATTCACCAAGGGCTGCTACGTCGGCCAAGAGACCGTCGCCCGCCTGTACTACCGCGGCAAGCCCAACCGCCAGCTGCGCGGACTGCGCCTGGCCAGCGCCGCCGAGTCCGGCGCGGAGATCGAGTTCGGCGGTCGGACCGTCGGGCGCCTGGGCAGCGTGGCGCAGTCGCCCGCACTGGGAACGCTCGGCCTGGCCCTGGTCCGGCGCGAAGCGCCACCCGGTTCACAGGTCACGGTTGGCCCCGACCAGGTCAAGGGCGTCGTCGTCGAGCTGCCCTTCGCCCGCTGAGTCCGGGTCACGGACGGCGAGCTGCCCTTCGCGCGCAGAATCCGGGGCAACGGACTGGTCTGCCGCCTCCCCGCCGGACGCCTCGCACATGAATCGCGCCAGCGCCGGGGGCGTGGGCGCGGGATACAGGTTGAGCGCGGGTGTGTCGGAGTGCGAAGCCAGCCAGCTGCCCAGGAGGCGTACCTCGTCTATCTCCTGTGGCGGCACGTGGGCGCCCAGCTCCCCGATCCGTCCGCCGCGACTCAGCGCGACCAGCGTCCGGGCGTGCAATTGGTCCAGATCCCCCCGGTTCATCGCCCCCCAGTCGACCAAGCGTCCGCCGGAGATCCAGAACGCGTCGAACTCCGGACGCGTCGGATGCCCGACCAGCAACAGGCGCGGACGGGCATGGGTGGCCTCGAGCAGACCTCCGAGCCGACCCAGCACGATGCCCAAACGCCGGTGACGGCGCCGCAGAGCAGCCGCGCGCTCAAAGCGCTGCTCAGCCGCGGCGCTGCGCATCTGAGCCTCCACATGGTCCAGCAGGGGCCGGCCCGGCTCAGAGTCCGAAGTCGACGCGAAGAGCCGCAGCACGGCATCCAGCCGCCGCCGGTACAGGTTCGGATCCAGGTCTCCCAGACACGGGGACAGGCAGCGTCCCATCTGGCCGTAGGCCGAGGGGGACTCCCGTCGCGGCAGCCGGCGGCCGCAGTGACGCAGCCCGAACAGGCTGTCGAGCTGCTCGACCAGCTCCACGGCTAACCGGCGTCCCCGCAGCGGCCCGATCGTCACCGCATGGCCCGCCGCCGGATCCGGGCTGACCTCCAGGATCGGAAAGGCGATGTCCAACCGACAGCGGATGTAGACCAGCCGATCGTCACGGCGATTCAGGCGCTGGTTGCCGGGCGGCGCGAGCTCCTTGATGAGGCGGTTCTCCAACACCAGCGCCCCCAGCTCCGAGCTCGTCCTGCGGTAATCGACCACCGCCGCGTGGGCGGTCCACGCCGCCGGCGCCGCCGAAGGGGCGAAGTGGGCCCGGGCGCGGCTGCGAATCGAGACCGACTTACCGACGTAGAGGACCTGGCCCGCCGCGTCGCGGAACAGGTACACGCCGGGATCCTGTGGCAACTCTGAGAACTCGGGGGATGCGACGCTGGGCCGACCCGGGAACTGCCCGGTCGACGCGCGCACCGAGAGCTTGCGACGGCGTCCTTTGCGCTTCGGCGCCAGAGCCGCGAGGGCGTCGGCGACGGTCGCCGCGTGAGCGCACAGGCGGGGGAACAGCGCACATAGGACCCGAGCGCAGGTCTCTGCGTCGGCCAGGGCGCGATGGGCGTGGCGGACCTCGATGCCCAGGGCATCGGCGAGCGTGGTCAGCCGGCGCTCACGTTGCAAGGGCAGCACGGCTCGGGCCAGAGCGGCGGTGCAGATGACCGGGGGAGCCGGCCACTCCAGGCCCGCGCGCGCGAAGGCCTGGCGCAGCACGCGCCGGTCAAAGGCCGCGTTGTGGGCGACCATCACCCGGCCCTCCAATCGCTCGGCCAGAGTGGGCAGGACCGTCTCAGGGCACGGTGCCGCGTCCACCATCGCCTGGGTGATGCCGGTGAAGCGCTGGATGCCGCGGCGCAGCGGCACGCTGGTGCGAACCACCGAGCTCCAGCGGTCGTGCAGCTCTCCGCCTCCGACCAGCACGGCACCGACCTCGGTCATCTCACAGGCCTCGCCGCCGAGTCCGTTGGTCTCGGTGTCGACGACGATGAACTCCGCCGTGGCCAGCGGGGCGCCGAGCAGCTCCATGCCTGCGGTGTACGCCCGACGGCGGACGGCATGCAGTGCTCCTTGCACGCCGCGGCCCGGTGCGTGTGTCGATACTTGACCGTCGTGCGGGGTAGGATCGGCGTGTCGTCCACGGGAAGGAGCCTCGACATGTCGCCCGTCGTGCCACAGACCGAACTGCTAGAGGAGCTCGACGCCGAGACTCGCCTGGCCTGGAGCGCCTACAGCGGGCGGCTCCGCGACCTGAGCGGCGCGGAGTACGAGCGCCTGGAGCCCGAGTCCTGGGATGAGCTGCAGAGCGAACTGAGCCGTCTGCGGACCGAGCGCGAGTCGCTTCGGGAACAGGACTAGAAGCAGAACCCCTGGTGGGATAGGGTTCCCGGCGTATTGACCACGACGGTGCCCCGGCGCCGGAGTGATCTCGAGAGGAGAGCCGGGTCGCGAATGCGTTTCAGGATGATCGGCATGGTCGGGGTAGCTGCCCTGTCCGTTGCGGCTTGCGGCAGCGTCGGTGGCAAGGCCGCCACCGACTTGCGCGCACCCACCCCCATAAACCTCACGGTCTACGTCAACGACTCGCGCGTCTCGGTCTCTCCGAGCTCCGTCGGGGCCGGACCCGTGGTCTTCATCGTCACCAACCAGGCCAGCGGCGCCGAGGCACTGGCCATCTCCCGAGCCGGAGACGGCCACCCCCTGGCCAGCACCGCGCCCATCAACCCCCAGGGCACCACCCAGGTCTCGGTCAACTTCCGCCCCGGGGAGTACACGATCGCCACCGCTGGCTCGGGTGCCACCGACGCCCAGCAGTCCTTCCCGTCCTCGATTCGCGCAGCCTCGATTCACATCGGGCACCAGCGCAAGGACTCGAGCAGCACCCTCCTGCAGCCCTAGCCGTCAGCCCGGGCAGGCCAATCCAATCACTTCCGGTTGCACAAGCACAACTTGCATGCAATACTTGCATGCGTGCAAGCAATCGATTCGCCCGACTCGCCGACCGCTGCGGGGGCTCCAGACAGCCTAGCTCAGGCCCCCGGCGCCGGCCAGCTCGCCCCTGACCTGTTCGCGCTGGTCGTCTTCCTGCACAAGACGTGCAACGCCGACCTGTTTGAGGCCATGGGGGTGCTCGAGCTGACGATCACTCAGATCAAGCTGCTGCACCAACTGGAGGGCTCCGGCCACGAGTTGACCCTCAAGGAGGCCGCCGAGCGGATACCGCTCTCTCTGCCGGCTGCCAGCCGTACCGTGGAGGATCTGGTTCGTCGTGGCCTGATTCAGCGCCATGAGGACGCCGAGGATCGACGCATGAAGCGCGTTGCCCTCACCGCCGCGGGCAGCTCGGTCATCCGCCGGCTCAACGCCGCCCGGCTGAGCGGTCTTGAGCAGTTCACCCTGACCTTGACCGATGACGAGCGCCGGGCGCTCGCCGGAGCGCTGGCCCAGCTGCTCCGGCGCCCGGAGATCGCCGTCTGCCGACCCGAAGGAGCTTGACGCCTTGACCCGCCACATCGCCGCCCACCGACACCGCCTCGTGACCGAGGAGAACAGCCGCTGGTGGACCCTGGGCGCGATGTGCTTTGCGCTGTTCATGGTCATGCTCGACAACACGGTGGTCAACGTTTCACTGCCGTCGATTCAGCGTGACCTGCACGCCTCCCTGTCGGCGCTGGAGTGGACGGTCAACGCCTACACGCTCACCTTCGCGGTGATGATGGTGACCGGCGGCCGACTGGGCGACATCTTCGGCCGTCGCCGCATGTTCCTGTTCGGAGTCGTCGTCTTCGGCCTGTCCAGCGTCGCGATCGGCTTCGCTCCCAATGACACCACGCTGGTCGCCTTCCGCGCCGTCCAGGGGGTGGGCGCGGCCTTCATGATGCCCGCCACCTTGTCGATCATCACCCAGGCCTTCCCGCCCGAGCAGCGCGGGATGGCGATCGGCACCTGGGCCGGAGTGAGCGCGATGGCGCTGGCCATCGGGCCCGTGCTCGGCGGCTTTCTCACCGAGCAGGTGAGCTGGCGGGCGATCTTCTTCATCAACCCTCCGATTGCCGTCGTAGCGCTGGCGGTGACCTTGTTTGCGGCCCGCGAGACCCGGGACGAGACGGTCTCGCGTCGCGTCGACGTGGCCGGCATTCTCGCCATCACCGTGGGCTTGACCGCGCTCGTGCTGGCCCTGGTCGAGGGCAACGCCTGGCACTGGGGTTCAGCCCGCGTGATCTCACTGCTCGCCGTCGCCGCGCTGGCCCTGGCCTCCTTCGTGGTCATCGAGCGACGCGTCAAGGCCCCGATGGTCGACTTCGCCTTCTTTCGTTCCCGCTCCTTTTTGGGCGCCAACACCGTCGGCTTGATCGTCTCCTTCGCGATGCTGGCCCAGTTCTTCTTCCTCGCCCTCTACATGCAGAACATCCTGCACTACACGCCGCTTCAAGCCGGACTCCGCTTCCTGCCCTCGACGCTGGTCATCATCGTCATGGGCCCGGTGGCCGGCCGCCTGACCGATCGCATCGGCCCCCGACCCCTGATCACCGCCGGCCTGCTGACCGTGGCCGCTGCCCTGTTCTGGCAGTCTCGTCTCACGGTGAGCTCGGGCTACGGACTGCTGCTGCCCGGCTTCGTGCTGATGGGCATCGGCATGGGCCTGGTCATGTCACCGATGAGCACCGCGGCCATGAACGCGGTCGACCGGACCAAGGCCGGCGCGGCCTCGGGAATCCTGTCCATGAGCCGCATGGTCGGCGGCACGTTCGGCGTGGCGGTGACGGGAGCCCTGGTGGCGACAATCGGCCGCGCGCAGATTGACCAGAGCCTCCCCCACCTCCCGTCGGCCGCCCGCGCCGCGATCGCCAACTCGCTGGGCGGTGGTGGGGCCGTGGCCGGCCACCACGCCACGCCCCAGATCGTGGCTGCCGTCCGGCATGCCTTCGTCTCGGCCCTGGGTACGGGCCTGACGATCGGCGGCGCGGTGACCGCGGTCGGTGCCGTGGCCGCGCTGGCCCTGATCGGACCCGGCGGAGCCAGCCCCCCTGCGCAGCCGGTCGCCGAAGCGCCGGTACCCGCCGAGGGCGCCGAGGCCGAGCTGACCCTGGTCTAGCTTCCGCTCCTGTCCGCCCCGGTCTGGCCTCTGCCTCGGCCTACCACCGGGTAGCATGCCTCGCCCATGGCCGTCGACTTCAGCCAAGTCGCCCACGTCGAAACCGAGCCCGGTGAGCTGCCGTCGACGATGGCCGCCTGGGTGATCCGCGAGGAGCGCTTCGGCGAGCCCGTCGACGCATTCCAGCTCGAGGAGATCGAAGTTCCCGAGCCCGCGGCGTTCGAGGTCATCGTGCGGGTGATGGCCGCTGGCGTGAACTTCAACAACGTCTGGGCCGCGCTGGGCGAACCCGTGTCGATCTTTCGCTATCACCCCAATGAGGATCACCACATCGGTGGCTCAGACGCGTCGGGGATTGTGTGGAAGGTCGGTGACGGCGTGACCCGCTGGAAGCCGGGTGACGAGGTCGTCGTGCACTGCAACCAAGCCTCCTACGAGGATCCCGAGGTCCACGGCCTCGATCCCCTGGCCGCTCCCAGCCAGCAGATCTGGGGCTATGAGACCAGCTGGGGCTCATTCGCTCAGTTCTGCAAGGTCCAGGCCCAGCAGCTGCTGCCCAAGCCCAAGCACCTGGCCTGGGAGGAGGCCGCGTCCTACGGGCTGACCTACTTCACGGCCTACCGGATGCTGATCGACCGTTGCCGCCTGCAGGCCGGGCACCGCGTCCTGATCTGGGGTGCGGCCGGAGGCCTCGGCGTGTTCGCCACTCAGCTGTGCGCGATGACCGGGGCGGACGCCGTGGGGGTCGTATCCAGCCCCGAGAAGGGACGCTTGATCGAGCAGCTCGGCGCGGTCGCCCACATTGATCGCTCCGAGTTCGGAGGGATGATGCGACAGGGAGGCGAGACGGCCGAGGAGGAGCGGGCGCGCTTCAAGGAGTCTCGACGCTTCGGCAAGGCGGTCGAGGAGGCCCTGGGCGGCCCGCCGGACATCGTCTTCGAGCACGTCGGCAAGGCCACGTTCCCGACCTCGGTCCTGGTCGTCAAGCCGTTTGGCAAGGTCGTCATCTGTGGCGCTACCTCGGGCTACCAGCTCGACTTTGACGTCCGCTACCTGTGGATGCGTCAGAAGCAGATCATCGGCAGTCACTTCGCCAACGCCTGGGAAGCCAACAAGGCCAATGAGCTCATCGAGGAGTCAAAGATTCGTCCCGTCCTGTGGCAGACGATGGGCTTCGAGGGCGTGGCCGAAGCCCACCAGCTCCTGCGCGAGAACAAGCACCTGGGCAAGATCGCCATCCTCGTCGGAGCCACGGCCGAGGGCCAGGGCAAAACGGCCGACGGACCGGGCGCGATCCGGGCTGAGGTGGGAGCGTAGCCATGGCTGAGGTGGGAGCCTAGCCATGGCCGATCTGATCTGGGTGTCCTGGTACGCCACCGTGCTGCGCCAGGGGGCATTCGCCGCCGACGTCGCCCGGATGGCCCCACTCTGCTTGCGCTATGGCGCCACGCAGTACCAAGTCCACGTCTCCAACGACGATCGCTACAAGATCACCCAGATGACCTGGGTCCCGAACAAGTCAGCCTGGTACCGATACTGGGATGGCCCGGAGATGATCGAGTTCCGGGCTCGCAACATAGGCCGCTATCAGGTGCCGATCAACTACGCGTGGGCCGATGAGATCGCCGCCGGGGCGCTCGGACCCGCTGTGCCCACGCCCGAGCCGGATCCCGAGCCCTCAGAGCCCGCACCCCAGGCCGCGGCCTAAGTGGCCCCCACCGCGGATCGCGACTAGCGCTCGGCCGCCTGGATCCGTAGGGCCAGCTCGAGCCAGAACCGACCCTCTGGGTCATCCAGCTCTGGACCGAACAGGTCGCGCAGGCGCCCGAGCCGGTAGCGCGCGGTCTGGGGGTGGATGCCCAGGACCTGCGCCACCTGGCCCAGCCGTCCCTGCTGGGCCAACCACACCCGGAGCGTCTCGGTCATCCTCCGGCGCGAGCCCGGCGAGAGCTCGGCCAGCGGCGCCAGGCGGGCGCCCGCCAGCTCGGCGGCCAGCGCGGAATCGCTTCGCAGCAGCATCTCCCCCAGGCGATCGCCCGCGGCGACCAGCCGGGGACCCGAGTCGGCGACCAGCTCCAGCGCCGAGCGCGCGCGGGCGAAACTGATCCGACCCCGGGTCCAGTCGACCGTCGTCCCCAGCCCCGCGCGAGCCTCGGCCGCGTTCACCGCGCGCT
>JALYZQ010000250.1 GCA_030948805.1 Actinomycetota bacterium
GGTCGGCACTGAGCTGGCCCGCCGCTTGGAGCCATTCGGGCTCGCCGAGCGGGTGGCGGCGATCGTCGTGGCCCAGCCCGCGGCCGGACGCGGATCTACGCGACCGGTTGAGGACGCCCTGACCACCGCGCTGCGCGAGGAGGCGGCCTCCGGGCTGGTGGCCTCAGCCGGCCAGCTGACCTGCGCCCTGGCCCCGGGAATGGCCGAGCCAGAGCTGTTTGACTTCGCTCAGCGGTTGGCCGGCCGGGTCACGCGGGCCCTGGGTCCCGGGCTGCGCTTCGGGGTCGGGCGGCCCGTGGCCGGCGCTGAGGCCCGGCGCAGCTTTCACGAGGCCCGCTGCTCGGTTGAGGCCCTGGCCCTCGGGATGGCTGGGGAGTTCAGCGGCAACGGCGCCAGCAACGGCGCTGTTCACGTGGCCACCTACAAGGACCTCGGCTCCTTCCAGCTGCTGCTCTCTCTGCAAGATGACGAGGCGCTCAAGCTCTTCTGCGACTCGATCCTGGGCCCGATAGAGGCCAGTGAAGGACACTACGGAGGTGAACTGATGCGGTCCCTGGAGGCTTTCATCGAGGAGAACGGCCAGTGGGAGCGAGCCGCGCGCCGGCTCTACTGCCATCGCCACACGCTGCGCTACCGGATCAAGCGCGTCGAGGAGCTGACCGGACGCAACCTCCACAGCGCTCGAGACCGGATCGAGTTCTGGCTTGCCCTGCGCGGCCGGGAGCTGGTGCCATGAAGATCGGGGTCCCGGCCGAGGTCAAGATCGACGAGTACCGCGTCGCGCTCACTCCAGCCGGCGTGCGCGAGCTTGTCGACGACGGGCACCAGGTCTACGTGCAGAGCGGGGCCGGCGAAGGCTCGGCCATCTCAGACGACATGTACACCCAACAGGGAGCCACCATCGTCGCCGACGCCGATGAGGTGTTTACGGAGGCGACGCTGATCGTCAAGGTCAAGGAACCTCAGCCCGAGGAGGTCTCGCGTCTGGAGGCGCACCACACCTTGTTCACCTACCTGCACCTGGCGGCCGACACGGAGCTGACCAAGGGCCTGATGCAGTCCGGGGCGACCTGCATCGCTTATGAGACAGTCGAGGACGACCGGGGGCGGTTGCCACTGTTGGCCCCGATGTCAGAGGTGGCGGGCAAGATCGCCACCCAGGCTGGTGCGTTCATGCTCGAGAAGCCGCTCGGCGGGCGTGGCATCCTGCTCGGCGGGGTGCCTGGAGTGACGGCCGCCAACGTGATGGTGATCGGCGGTGGAGTGGTCGGCATGAACGCCGCCTTCATCGCGCTGGGCATGGAGGCGACGGTTTACGTGTTTGATCGCAACATCGATCGACTGCGCGAGCTGGACATCGCCTTCGGCGGCCGCGCCGACACGTGCTTTGCCACCACGCTGTCGATCGAGGAGCGGCTGCTCGAGGTCGACCTGGTCATCGGCGCCGTGCTGGTGCACGGTGCACGGGCGCCCCACGTGGTGACCCGGGAGCAGCTCGGTTTGATGAAGCGCCAGTCCGTGCTGGTCGACGTCTCCATCGATCAGGGCGGCTGCTTTGAGACCTCTCGGCCTACCACGCACTCAGATCCCACCTACGAGGTCGACGGGATCACCCACTACTGCGTGGCCAACATGCCCGGCGCGGTGCCGATCACCTCCACCTACGCGCTGACCAATGCCACCATGCCCTACGTCGTGCACCTGGCCAACGATGGGGTGCACGGGGCCACCGCCGGCAGCCCGGGCCTCAAGCTCGGCGTCAACGTGGCCGGAGGGGCCGTCACCTATGCCCCGGTCGCCGACGCTGTCGGGGTCGCGCACGTCGACGTAGACGAGGCGCTGGCCGGCGTCCCGGCCTAGCCGCGTCCGTCCCCGCTGTGCGCCCCGCTCCTGCTAGCCTCACCCGTCGCATGCCGACTACCAGCCAGCTGATCCGCAAGGGCCGCACCGCGCCCAAGAAGAAGGTCACCACTCCGGGCCTGAAGTCCGGCAAGGGCCGCAAGAAGAAGGTCGCGGCGCCGCAGCGGCGTGGGGTGTGCACGCGTGTGTTCACCACGACGCCCAAGAAGCCCAACTCGGCGCTGCGCAAGGTCGCGCGCGTCCGGCTGACCAACGGTATGGAGGTCAACGCCTACATTCCGGGCGAGGGCCACAACCTGCAGGAGCACTCCGTCGTGCTGGTGCGCGGTGGCCGTGTCAAGGATCTGCCCGGGTATCGCTACAAGGTGATCCGCGGAACGCTGGACGCGGCCGGTGTCGGGGGCCGCAAGAAGGCCCGTTCGCAGTACGGCGTCAAGGCCAGGTAGGTAGAGAGCCGATGCCCCGCCGAGCCCCCGCAGCCGTTCGTCCCATCGAGGCGGACCCCGTGCACCGCAACCGTCTCGTTCAGCAGGTCATCAACAAGGTGATGCTTGACGGCAAGAAGTCCACCGCCGAGCGGATCGTCTATGACGCGATGGCCATCCTGGGCGAGCGCTCAGGCAAGAACGCCGTTGAGCAGGTGGAGGCGGGCGTCAAGGCGCTCACCCCGGTGCTCGAGGTCCGCTCGCGTCGCGTCGGCGGGGCCACCTACCAGGTGCCGGTCGAGGTTCCCGGTCCGCGGGCCCGGACGCTCGCCGTGCGTTGGCTGGTCCAGTTCGCCCGCGAGCGTCGGGAGAAGGACATGCCTCAACGGCTGGCCAACGAGCTTCTCGATGCCCAGCAGCAGCAGGGCAACGCCTATAAGCGCAAGGACGACATTTACCGCATGGCGCAGGCCAACAAGGCCTTCGCGCACTATCGCTGGTAGCTCTGGAGACGGGGTGATGTATCTAAGCGTCGAAAAACGACGCTCAAATACATCACGTCCCCGCGCGGGCAGGCGGTGAGGGCCCGAAGCGGGAGACGGCGGGGGCGAAGGGACGCGAGGGCCGGCGGGGCCGAAGGGAACGCGAGGGCCGCCCACCGCACGGGACCGGGGGCTGCGGCAGGACAACCCTCGCTTGGGGTTAATGCAACGCGCGGGTTGTTGGTAAACCGTGGAACGCAGATAACGTCAGCAAGCGGACAAGGACGTTCACACCTGCTCACCGCCTGACGGGGAGCTTCCCGGCGCCGGCGCCCGAGGAGTCCGCGGCTCCGGCGGGGCCAGCAGGAGCAGGCCAGCTGCCGCGGTGATCAGCAGTAGCACGGAGCCCAGCGTCTCGAGGTAGAACCCGGTGCCGGGCGCGGCGGTGGCCACCGACAGATGAGTGGCCACGCTGCCCACGACACCTTGGGCCTGGGCGTCGGGCAGGTCACCGAGCAAGGCGATCAATAGGGCCACGAGCCCCAGGACGCCCGCGGCCAGCAGCCCGATGCGGTTGCGCGTCCGCCAGACGATGGCGTGCAACAGGACGGCCAGGATCGCGATCGGGATTAGCGCGTAGGAGTGATGGGAGCCCGCGGTCACGCTGGCCACGGGGGCCCGCTGCAGCGCTGTGTGGACCTCGAGCAGGGGGGTGAACTCGGCCACCAGGAGCAGAAGGGCCCCCAGTAGACCTCCGCTCAAAACGCCGACCCCGACGGTCCGAGAAGCCGTCCCCGACCCGCTCCCGCGGCCGGGCTGCACCCCCTCGGCGGGGCCTGGACCTCTGCTATATTCGGACTCCGCCTCGGGACGGTACGCGGTCATTCGTGCTCTTTCCCGGGCGCGGATTTTCGTGATGGAGACGCCGACCTTATAGACAATCGCCCGGAGCCGACAGCAGCGTCGTGAACGGGCCCCCTGGGCCCTTTTTCATGACCGCAGCCGGCCAGCGGCACCACACACCACCTGTTCAGATTCATGGCACGCACGTTCACTCTGGAGAAAACTCGGAATATCGGGATCATGGCGCACATCGACGCCGGTAAGACGACGACCACCGAGCGCATCCTCTATTACACAGGCCGGACCTACAAGATGGGGGAGGTTCACGAGGGCGCTGCCGTGATGGACTGGATGGAGCAGGAGCAGGAGCGCGGCATCACGATCACCTCGGCCGCCACCACCTGTGAGTGGAGCGGCCACCGGATCAACATCATCGACACCCCCGGTCACGTTGACTTCACGGTCGAGGTCGAGCGCTCACTGCGCGTGCTCGACGGCGCCATCGCCCTGTTTGACTCGGTGGCCGGTGTCGAGCCGCAGTCTGAGACGGTCTGGCGCCAGGCCGACAAGTACGGCGTGCCTCGGATCGCCTACATCAACAAGATGGACCGCATCGGGGCCGACTTCACGCGCGGCGTGCAGACGATGATCGATCGCCTGGGTGCCCACCCGGTCCCGATCCAGCTGCCGATCGGCGCTGAGTCAGAGTTCAACGGGCTGGTCGACCTGGTCGAGAACCACGCGATCCTCTACAAGGACGAGCTGGGCAAGGAGAAGGAGATCGTCGAGATCCCCGCCGATCAGATGGAGCGCGCCGCCGAGGCTCGCGAGCACCTGCTGGAGGAGGTCTCCCAGTACGACGACGAGCTGCTGGAGATGATCCTCGAAGACCGGGAGGTCCCCGCTGCCCACCTCAAGAAGGCCATCCGCGCCGCGACGCTGGCCATCAAGCTGACCCCGGTGCTGTGCGGCTCGAGCTTTAAGAACAAGGGCGTCCAGCCGCTGCTCGATGCCGTCCTCGACTACCTGCCCAGCCCGCTGGACGTCCCCTCGGTGGAGGGGCTGGAGCCTGACAAGGCGTCGGAGAATGGCGGCGTGCCCGCGCGTCGCGAGGCCTCCGACGACGAGCCGTTCGCCGCGCTGGCCTTCAAGATCATGGCCGACCCCTACGTGGGCAAGCTGACCTACTTCCGGGTCTACTCGGGCAAGCTGTCGGCCGGGTCGCGGGTGCTCAACGTCACCACTGGACGCACTGAGCGGATCGGGCGCATCCTAATGATGCATGCCAATGAGCGCGAGGAGCTGCAGGAGGTCTACGCGGGTGACATCGCGGCGGCCGTGGGAATCAAGCAGGTCGTCACCGGCGACACGCTGGCCGCCCCCGACAAGCCGATCAAGCTGGAGATGATCACCTTCCCCGAGCCCGTGATCAAGGTCGCCATCGAGCCCAGGACCAAGGCCGACCAGGAGAAGATGTCGGTCGCCCTGGGCCGGCTGGCCGAGGAGGATCCCACCTTCCAGGTCCAGACCAACGAAGAGACCGGCCAGACCGAGATCTCCGGCATGGGCGAGCTGCACCTCGAGATCCTGGTCGACCGCATGATGCGGGAATTCAGGGTCGAGGCCAACGTGGGCCGGCCTCAGGTCTCCTATCGCGAGACGATTCGCGGTACGGCCCAGAAGGTCGAAGGACGCCTGGTGCGCCAGACCGGCGGCTCGGGTCAGTACGGCATCGTCTACATCGACGTCGAGCCGGCGCCCGGGGAGGGCTTTGACTTCATCAACAAGATCAAGGGCGGCTCGGTTCCGACCGAGTTCATCCCCGCAGTCGAGAAGGGCGTCGAGGATGCGATGTCCAACGGCCCGCGGGCCGGATATCCGCTGGTCGATGTCCGGGTCACGCTGACCGACGGCAAGTACCACGACACCGACTCGTCAGAGATCGCCTTCCGGGTCGCGGGCTCGCTGGCCCTCAAGGCGGCCGTGCAACGGGCCAAGCCCGTCCTGCTCGAGCCGGTCTTCGCCGTCGAGGTGGTCACGCCCGAGGAGTTCATGGGCGAGGTGATCGGCGACCTCAACCGGCGTCGCGGTCAGGTCAACGGCATGGAGCAGCGCGGCAACGCCCAGGTGGTCACGGGTCACGTGCCGCTGTCGGAGATGTTCGGCTATGCCACCGACCTGCGGTCCAACACCCAGGGCCGCGCCACCTACACCATGCAGTTCGATCGCTACGACGAGGTTCCCCCGAACCTCGCCGACAAGATCGGCGGCGGAGAGCAGGAAGCCGCCTAAGGCGGCTAGGCTCGAAGTCTCCCCGGCCGAAAACTTATACCCTGTACAGGTTCGTCCTCAGACGAACAGAATTCGATTTAGCACAAGGAGCGACACCAAAGTGGCGAAGGCCAAGTTCGAGCGCGACAAGCCCCATGTCAACGTCGGGACCATCGGTCACATCGACCATGGCAAGACGACGCTGACCGCGGCCATCACCAAGGTGCTCCAC
>JALYZQ010000033.1 GCA_030948805.1 Actinomycetota bacterium
GTCGTCGATCGCGTCGGCCGGCGGTTGCGGGCAGCCGGACGGGCCTTTCGCACGGTGATCCTGCGCCTCCGGTTCGAGGACTTCGCGCGGGCCACCCGCTCCCACACGATGGGAGAAGCCACCACACGAACCGCGACCCTCCTGCGGGTCACCCGGAGGCTACTGCTAGCCGCGCAGCCGCTGATACAGCGCCGGGGGCTGACGCTCATCGGCGTGGCGGTGACCAACCTCTGCGACCAGAATGCGATTCAGCTGGCGCTGCCCTTCGACCGCGATGGTCAACTCGACCGGGCGCTGGATGAGCTCCGAGACCGCTTCGGGTCCGGGGCCATCTCCCGGGCGGCTCTGATCGGCCGGGACGCCGAGCCATGGGTACCACTGCTCCCCGACTGAGCGCGTGCGGGTCCAGGGGTCGCTTCCCGGCTGAGGGCGCGCCAGGCCTCGTGACCCGTAACCTCAGGCTCGTGATGGCCCCTCCGGACTCGGGCACCAGAAACTCCGAAGCGGAACTGCTGCGCCGCGCCCGCGACGGCGACGAGGACGCCTTCGCGAGCCTCACCGAACCGCACCGGGCGGAGTTGCTCGCACACTGCTACCGCATGCTGGGCTCTGTCTACGACGCCGAAGATGCCCTCCAGGACGCGATGCTGCGGACCTGGCGGGGGCTGGCCCGCTTCGGCGGCCGCGGGTCGCTGCGCTCCTGGCTGTACACGATCTGTACCAACGCCTGTCTGGACCAACTCGGCCGGAACGCCCGGCGGGTGCTCCCGGTCGACTTCGGTCCCGCCGCCGATCCCCAGCTTGGTCCCGGAGAGCCGATCGTAGAGTCCACCTGGCTGGAGCCCTACCCAGACCAGAGCTATGGCCTGGCCGATGGCCGAGCCGCCCCTGAAGCCCACTACGAGCGTCGCGAGAGCGTGGAACTGGCCTTTGTTGCTGCCCTCCAGCACCTGGGCGCCAACCAGCGCGCCGTGCTCCTGCTCCGTGAGGTGCTTGGCTTCTCAGCCAAGGAGACGGCAGCGATGCTCGACACTTCGGTCGCCTCGGTCAACAGCGCGCTTCAGCGCGCCCGCGCGGCCGTGCAGGAGCGAGTGCCCGCACCAAGCCAACAGGCCACACTGCGCTCCCTCGGCGATCGCGCCTTGCGTCAGCTCGTGGACCGCTACGTCGAGGCCTGGGAGCGTTGCGACGTAAAGGCCTTCACCAGCATGCTCACCGAGGACGCAAGCTTCGCCATGCCCCCGCTGGCCCGCTGGTACCGCGGACGCGAGGCGATCGCCGCCTGGGCCACGCTGTTCTCACTGTCGGGTCAGTGGCGCTGGCGAGCACTGTCCACCCAGGCCAACGGCCAGCCCGCACTGGGCTACTACGCCTGGGATGATGGGGCCCAGGCCTACCTGGCCTTTGCCCTCAATGTGCTCACGCTACGCGGCGAGCTGATCAGCGACGTGACGGCCTTCGTCGTGCGCTCAATTGAGCCCACCGATGACGAGGCTTACCAGAACTGGCCCCGTCAGACGGCCGACGATCACCGCCTGACCGGCGTGTTTGAGCGCTTTGGCCTGCCCGACCGGCTGAGCTGAAACCTTCGTCAAGGGAGACATGAAGCCATGAACTACAAGCTGGAGTTGGTGGTTATTCCGGTGGCGGACATCGACCGAGCCAAGGCGTTCTACGCCGAGTCACTCGGGTTCGCCGTCGATGTCGATCACCGCGCCGGCGAGGACTTCCGCGTCGTTCAGCTGACACCGCCGGGCTCGGCGTGCTCGGTTTCGCTGATGCGCAATCCCGACCGGGCGGGCGCGCTCCGCGGCCTGCATCTGATCGTGTCTGACATCGAGGCCGCGCACGACGAACTGGGCGAGCGCGGTGTCGTCCTGGACGGTCCGTTTCACTTCCAGCCCAGCGGCCAGGTTCCGGGCCTTCACCCAGACCGGGCCGACTACGGCTCGTTTCTGTCCTTCGCCGATCCCGACGGCAATGCGTGGTTGGTCCAGGAGGTCAGGTCGTCGCGATGAGTCCGCCGCGATGAGTCCGCGGGCCGACCGCGGCCAGGACACCGAGCTGACGCTGACCCGGCGGGCCGCGCTGCAGGCCGGTCTGGTCGGTGCCGTGGCCGTTGCCTACACCGGCGTCCGGTCGCCCGGGGCGGCCCGGGCCGCCACCGTTACGAGGCCGGCCCCGCCCGGCACCTATGCGTTTAACCAGAATTGGCTGTTCGGAGGTCCCTATGTCGGTGGCGCGGAGGCACCCGGCCACCCGGAGACCGGCTTTGCCAACGTGACCCTCCCGCACACGGTGACCCCCCTGTCATGGGGCGACTGGGACCACACGTCCTGGGAGCAGACCTGGATCTACCGCAAGCACATCAATCGCTCCTCGGTCGGCGGTGGCCGCGCGTTCTTGGACTTCCAAGGCGTGATGACCAGTGCCGCGGTGTACCTGGGGGGCGCCCAGATCGCTGCGCACCAGGGCGGCTACCTGCCGTGGTCAGTCGAGTTGACGCCGCATCTGGCGGCCGGGGACAACGTTCTGGCGGTGGTCGTGGACGCGCGCTGGCTCGACGTGCCGCCGGAAGGCAACGTCCGGGGTGCCGCGTCGGTGGATTACCTGCAGCCGGGCGGGATCTACCGGGAGGCCGCGCTGCGGATCGTGCCCCAGGTGTTCATCGCCGACGTGTTCGCCAAGCCAACCACCGTGCTCAGCGGTCGTCCCGGGCTCGATGTTCAGCTCACCTTGGACGCGGCCAGCGTGCCCTCCGGGCCCGTGAGGCTCAACGTTGCCATCTATGACGGAACCAACCAGATCGGCACCGCCAGCGGTACGGCGTCGATCACCACCCGAGGCCAGACGCTGGCCACACTGCACATCACCGGCCTGAGTGGCGTGACCCTCTGGTCGCCGAGCTCGCCCAAGCTCTACCAGGTCAAGGCGATGATCACCGCCAACGCCAGCTCGCACTCCATGGCGGTTACCACTGGTTTTCGACAGGCCACGTTCCAGGCCGACGGCTTCTACCTCAATGGCCATCGGCTGGAGATCTTCGGTCTCAACCGCCACCAGCTGTTTCCCTACACCGGCATGGCGGCGTCAGCGCGTCTGCAACGCCGCGACGCCGAGTTGCTGCGCAACGAGCTGAACTGCAACATGGTGCGGTGCTCGCACTACCCGCAATCGCCCCACTTCCTGGACGCCTGTGACGAGCTCGGGCTGATGGTCTGGGAGGAGCCGCCCGGATGGCAGTACGTCGGGGACAGCGCCTTTCAGTCCCTGGCCCTCCAGAACGTCCGGGACATGGTGATCCGCGACCGCAGCCGGCCGTCGGTGGTCGTTTGGGGCACGCGGCTGAATGAGACCGCGAACTACACATCGCTCTATGCCCAGGCCCGCCAGGCGGCCTACGACCTGGACGGCACGCGCCAGACCACGGGCGCGATGAACACCCAGTCGACTTCGGGCTGGGCGGAGGACGTATTTGCCTATGACGACTACGGATCCTCAGGCGGCAACGCGACGCTCAGGCCGCCCGTCTCCGGGCTGCCATACGTGGTCAGCGAGGCGGTCGGCGCGCTGGACGGAGCCCCGCTGTATCGCTGGATCGACACTGAGGCGACCCTGGCCATCCAGGCCAAGATGCACGCGCAGGTCCACAACATCGCCCAGTCTGACCCGGCCTACGCCGGCCTGCTCGGCTGGGCGGGGATCGACTACGCGTCGCTGAACGGCGGCAACCGCATCTGGCACAACATCAAGTGGCCCGGCGTGCTCGACACCTTCCGCGTGCCCAAGCCTGGCGCCGCGTTCTATCGCTCCCAGATCGCTCCCACGGTCAGGCCGGTGATCCTTCCGGTCTTCTTCTGGGACTTCGGCGCGAGCTCCCCAGCCGGCGGACCGGGCCCGGGCACGATGATCGCCACCAATTGCGAGCGGCTCGAGATCTCCATCGGCGCCCGGCACTTCGCCACCGGAACTCCCGACACCACGGACTATGCCCACCTCATGCACCCGCCGGTGGTCCTCGACCTAAGCGCCGACGGAACCGGGTCACCAGATCTGCGCGTCGATGGCTACCAGGGCACCCAGCTGATCGGGACCCTGCTGATGTCCTCCGACACGACGCGGGACCGGCTCGGCCTGGTGCTCGAGGACGCGTCATTGGCCGGCGACGGCAACGACATGACCCGATTCACTTTCCGCGCGCTCGACGCGTACGGCAACCAACGGCCGTACGTCCCCGGGAACGTGACCCTGGCGTTGACCGGACCAGCCACCCTGATCGCCGAGAATCCGTTCTCCTTCGCCAGGTTGGGCGGAGTCGGAGGTGGATTCATACGCTCGCGCCCCGGCACCTCTGGCCCGGTGACCGTGACGGCCACGCACCCGACGCTGGGACGGGCGAGCGCGACTCTGACTGTCACGGCGGCCTCCGAGCAGAACCTTGCCGCCGGGCCGCCAGCGGCGCCGCTCGCCGGCACAGCGTCCAAGCCGATCACGGCGCCCGGACCATCGAAGGCCAGGGTCAGGTCGGCCCTGAGAGGCGTTCTGAGTCCGCGCGGAGTACTGGCGCGGATCGGCAAGCTGCTGCACAACTCCGGCTACACGTTCAATTTTGCCGCTCCGTCGACGGGAAAGCTCGTGATCGACTGGCACTACCTACCGAGGCACTCCGGAGCGGCGATAGCCAGGAAGGAGCTCGCCGCGGCGGGGAGCCGCTCGGTCAAGCATGCGGGGGCGACCAAGGTCAAGGTACGGCTCACGCCGCGGGGGCGGTCGCTGCTCAGGCACAACCGGCACCTGCGGCTGACTGCCGAAGCCCGGTTCACGCCGATGGGACGCTCCACCACGACCGCGTCCCGGGTGATCACCCTCAAGCGCTGATTCGGCGGCCGACGGTCAGCTGGCAGCCGCGCCTTCAGAGGCCGCCAGCCAGCCTCTAACCGTCGCCTGGTGCGGCTCCCATTCCGCCCAAACCGCGCGTGCCCAGTCATAAGCTCGGGCCCTGGCGACAGACGGAGGGCCAGCCAACGGAACCCGTGCCCAGGTCACGCGTTGGGAAGGCACGATCTCGGGTCGAAGCAGGCGATGGAAGACGGGACGCTGCACCATGCGATGGTGCAGGCTGGTCCCGAGGGCGGGGTTGACCCCATCCTCCAGGAACAGCGCCATCGTCATCAAATGGATCGCCACCGAGCGAATGGCTCGCGGATCATCCCCGCCGGGATGCTGGGCCGCGTAGGCATCGACCACAACCTGATGGAAGGCCATTCGCTCCGGACTGGCGTACTGGGCGGCCAGCAGCCGCCCGTAGCCCTCCCAGCACGCCGGGGAGCTGGTCACGTAACGGTGCGCGGCCCGATCGATGGCCGGCAGCACAATCCCGCAGCCCGGGCATGCCGTCGCGACAGTCGCCACCACGAAAACGATGCTAGCCGCGGGCCAGGCGCCGCACGGCGGCGGCCAGACGGGCCGCTCGTAGCGGCGCCAATGGCCCGGCCGGCAGCTCGACGACGAAGGCGGTCGTACCGGGCAGGCGCCAGTTCTCCCAACCCACCGCGCTCCCCGGGTAACGGGTCAGCCGCATCGTGGCCAGCCCGGTCAACTGCGCGAACCGACGCTCGACCGCAGCGTTGCCTCCGGACAGGTCGACGAGCCCCAGTGGCTGGTGAAACCAGATACTGATCTGGGGACGCACGCGCAGGATCAGCCGCCGGGCGGCGCGGGCCTCGGGCTCGGACAGCGAGCGGGGGCCGGAGTACTGGAGGGAGCCGCGACTACCCAGCGGACGCCAGCGGTAGGGGAAGTTGCGATTCAGGTCAACCTGGTCGGCGTTCTGGCGCGTGCCGGCCGCTGCGCCGTCGGGGTTGAGAACGGGCACGATCCACAGCGCCGTACCGGGAGAGCTCACGCCGGTGGCCAGCCGCCTGGCCACGGAGATCCCGGCCTGCTCATTGCCGTGGATGCACCCGACGACCAGCACCGAACGGCGCGCCCGAGCATCGCCAACGAGCACGGCCCGGATCGGGCGGTGGTGCACCGAGTGGCCGATCGTCATCACCCGGGGACCCGCCTTGGCGGCCGGCGGGCGCGAACCTCGGTGCCGGCGCACGACGGGCGCCGGGCGCCGCGGGGCTCCGTTGCGATCCGAGAGCGCCACCACCACGCCGCCAACGCCCGCGGCGACGATCAGGGCGCCGAGCAGCCGGGCCAACGAACGAGCCTACTGCTCGCGCAGGAGCCGACCGAGCGGCAGGCGCCGGAGCCGGCGTCCGGCGATCCCGACGGCGATCACGGTGGCGACCAGCGCGGCGCCACCGAGCTCTACGAGGTAGACCCAGGGAACGGCCAGCTGGTCCGGCGGGGGGTCGAACACGTGCTGGAGCATGGCCACGAGCATGAGGGCGAGCACCAGTCCCAGTCCGGCGGCCAGGACCAGCGCGGCCAGTAGCACGATCGCCGCCTCGCTCCAGACAAAGGCGCCGATGCGCCGGAGGGTGGCGCCGACGGCGGCCATCGTCGCGAACTCGTGACGGCGCTCGATGAGCGCGAGGGCGACGAACAGCGCCATCGCCGCGGCGGCGAGGGCCACAGTGAACGCCTCCTCGATCTGGCTGATGCCCCGCAGGTCGACGGTCGTGATCGAACTGACGGTCTGCTGGGCCTGCTGGTTGATGTTCTTGACGATCGTCCCGTCCGCGGCGGTGGCGCGCG
>JALYZQ010000098.1 GCA_030948805.1 Actinomycetota bacterium
GTCAGCGTCAAGGTGCTTGACATCGACCGCCAGCGGCAGCGCATCTCGCTGGGGCTCAAGCAGACCCAGGAAGATCCGTGGCAGCGGGTCGTGGACACCTACAACATCGGCGATGAGCTCGAGGGCACGGTGACCAAGGTGGTCACCTTCGGTGCCTTCGTGGAGATCCTCGATGGGGTCGAGGGCTTGGTACACATCTCAGAGCTGGCTCAGCACCACGTGGAGAACCCGCGTGAGATCATCCAGCCCGGCGATCCGGTGCGCGTACGGATCCTGGAGATCGACTCCGAGCGCCGGAGGCTCTCGCTGTCGATCAAGCGGGTTGAGGGTCAGGTTCTGCCCGTGCGACCGATCGAACCCCCGCCCGAGGGCGCCGATTCACTGGACGACGTCCCCGAGCTGGGCTTGTCCGAGGACGTCTTCTCCGACAGCGAGGTGAGCGCTCCCCTCCAGACCACTGACTCCGAACCGGCGGTTGACGCCCAGGAGCCTGCGGCCGAGGAGCCGGCGGTTGACGCCGAGGAGCCTGCGGCCGAGGAGCCGGCGGTTGACGCCCAGGAGCCTGCGGCTGAGGAGCCGGCGGTTGACGCCGAGGAGCCCGCAGCCGCCGAAGACGCCGCGGATGACGCCGAGCCAGCGGCCGCTGCCGCCGAGCCTGAAGCGACCGCGCCGGCGCCACCGGACGCACCCTCGGCCTGACCGAAGCCGGGCCCTGACCCGTGGTCCCGTTCATCGGCCTGACCGGCGGGATCGGCTCCGGCAAGACGACAGCCCTGCGCGCACTTGAGAAGCTCGGCGCCGCCGGTTTGTCGACCGACCAGGTCGTGCACGAGCTGTATGAGTCGGCCGAGGTAGCCGACGCGGTGCAGGCGCGGTTCGGCGACGAGGTGATCCGCGACGGAGTCATCGACCGCCCGGCCGTGGCCCAGGAGGCGTTCGCCTCTCCGGACCGGCGACAGTGGCTGGAGCAGCTTCTGTGGCCGCGCGTGGGAGCGCGCATCGCGGCCTGGCGTCAGGAGCTCAATGCGCTACCGCAGCCACCCCGAGCGGCCGTGGTCGAGGTCCCGCTGCTGTTCGAGGCCGGTATGGAGTCCGCCTTCGACTGCACGCTCGCGGTCATCGCCGACGAGGGACTACGTCACCAGCGCGCCTCCGGGCGAGGTCATCAGGCGCTGGACGAGCGCGGAGCGCGTCAGCTCAGCCAGGAGGAAAAGGCGCAGAGAGCGACGTACTCAGTGCTCAACGACGGGACCGAGGCGGAGCTGGTCGCCAAGTTGTCAGCAATCCTTGACATGCTTGGCTAGTGCAGTGTCCGGCAATCTAGTGGCCCCCTCGACCGCCACCGCGACCCGCCGCCCCCGGGCCAGGAACCTGTCCGTGCGCCGGCGTGACGCCGCGCGGCGACGCCGGGCGGTGCTCGCCCTGGCCGTTCTGCTGGTGGCTGTGGTGGCGACGGCCCTGGCGCTACCAGTGGCGCGACGGGCGATCAGTGAGTTTGGCCTGCCCCTGCAGTACCAGGACGTGATCCGTCAACAGGCGGCCGAGAAGCATCTGGATCCTGCCCTGATCGCCGCGGTCATCTACGCCGAGACCAAGTTCGACCCGAGACCCTCGTCGGCCGGTGCTCAGGGACTGATGCAGATCCTCCCGGGTACCGCCCAGTACCTGGCCCACCGTTCCGGCGCGAGGACCTTCACCACCGCCGACCTGGCCACGCCCCGGGTCAATATCGCCTATGGGACCTACTACCTGCGCTATCTGCTCGATCAGTACCACGGCAGCCTCGTCTCCGCGCTGGCCGCCTACAACGGCGGCGCGGGCAACGTGAACCGGTGGATAGCCCGGGCCCGCGCCCGCCAGGACCGCTTCACGATCTCGGCCATCCCCTTTCCCGAGACCCGGGACTACGTCCTGCGCGTCCTCCAAGCCCGCTCGGCGTACCGTCGCACCTACCCCACCCAGCTGGGCTACCGCTGAAGGCCCCCTACCTTCTAGCCTGAAACTGGATGCCCAAGTTCGAGCTCGACGCGACCTACCGTCCCACTGCGGACCAGCCGGCGGCGATCGAAGCCCTGGCCCGTGGGGTGGATGCCGGGGAGCGCTTTCAAACCCTGCTGGGCGCCACCGGCACCGGCAAGACGATGACGATGGCGGCCACGATGGAGGCCATCCAGCGACCCTCGCTGGTCATCGCGCACAACAAGACCCTGGCCGCCCAGCTGTGCAACGAGTTCCGCACCTACTTCCCTCGCAACGCGGTCGAGTACTTCGTCTCCTACTACGACTACTACCAGCCCGAGGCCTACGTCCCCTCAAAGGACCTCTACATCGAAAAGGACTCGGCCATCAACCAGGAGATCGACCGGCTGCGCCACGCCGCCACCGCGGCGCTGTTCGCGCGCCGGGACGTCGTCATCATCGCCAGCGTCTCGTGCATCTTCGGCCTGGGCTCGCCGGAGACCTACGACGAGAACCTGCAAACGCTCAACAAGGGGGAGATGATCGACCGCGATCGTCTCCTGCGCAAGCTGGTCTCGATCCAGTACACCCGCAACGACACCGCGCTGGCCCGCGGCACGTTCCGGGTCCGGGGGGAGACGCTCGAGATCTGGCCCGCCTACGCCGAGACGGCGTTCCGGATCGTGATGTTCGGAGATGAGGTGGAGCATCTGCAGCACTTCGATGCCGTCACCGGAGAGCTGATCGAGGATGACCTCGAGCACGTAGGGATCTGGCCAGCTTCGCACTACAACGTGCGCGAGGGCATGATCGACGACGCTGTGGCCGAGATAGGCCGTGAGCTCAACACGCGCTGCTCAGAGCTCGAGACCGAGGGCAAGCTGCTGGAGTCCCACCGGCTGCGCCAGCGCACCCAATACGACATGGAGATGCTGCGCGAGCTCGGCTTCTGCTCGGGAATCGAGAACTACTCACGGATTCTCGATGGCCGCAACCCCGGTGACCGGCCCTACTGCCTGCTCGACTACTTCCCCGACGACTTCGTCTGCTTCATCGACGAGTCCCATCAGACCGTGCCCCAGATCGGAGGCATGCATGAGGGGGACCGGTCGCGCAAGCAGACCCTGGTGGATTACGGCTTCCGTCTGCCCAGTGCACTGGACAACCGCCCCCAGACCTTCCAGGAGTTCCTCTCCATCACGCGCCAGATGGTCTTCGTCTCCGCCACTCCCGGCGAATATGAGCGCACCCATTCGCCCAACATCGTCGAGCAGATCGTCCGACCCACGGGCATCATCGATCCCGACGTCGAGGTGCGCGAGACCCGTAACCAGATCGACGACCTGATGAACGAGATCCGGGCCCGGACTGAACGCAACGAGCGCACGCTGGTCACCACCCTGACCAAGAAGATGTCCGAGGACCTCACGGACTACTTGCTCGAGATGGGATTCCGGGTGCGCTACCTGCATTCCGAGATCGACAC
>JALYZQ010000103.1 GCA_030948805.1 Actinomycetota bacterium
GGGGGCGGGGGCCGAGCGGGTGCCTGGACGATTTGGCATCTCGGTGCCGGCCACCCACCTACGCCCGCGCCAGCCGCTTTCCGGTGCTTTCAGGACCTCACCACGGTCCGGGCCCGGGCCAGGCGAACCGCCTTGGACAGGGTGTCGATGTCATAGGCCCCCTGGTGGCGGTGACCGTTGATGAAGAAGGTGGGCGTGCCCGACACCCCGCTCAGGTCCGCCGACTCCACATCCTCGGCGATTCGCGGTGCCCCCCGACGCTTACGCAGATGGTCGCGGAAAGCCTCCACGTCGAGGCCCAGTGACTGCGCCGCGCCAATCACGGTCTTGACCGTGAGCTCACCCTCGTGGGAGAGCAGCGCGTCGTGCATGTCCCAGAACCGGCCCTGCGCGCCAGCGGCCTCGGCGGCCTCCGCGGCCAGCTGGGCGTGCGGGTGCACGTCATTGAGGGGGAGATGACGCCAGACGTAGCGCAACTCGCCGAAGTCGTGCAGCAGCTCGCGGATCACAGTCTCGGCCTGCCCGCAGTACGGGCACTCCAGATCGCCGTACTCGACCAGGGTCACGGTCGCGTCCTCGGGCCCGCGCACGTGATCACGCTCGGGATCGACCGGCACGCCGAGATCGATGATCTGCTCCGAGGCGCCGATAATGGCGCGCATCCGCAGCCCGCGGGGCAGGCGCCGCGTGGCGCGGAGGACGATCGCACTGGCCAGCGGCGCCACGACCAGGGTGCTGAGCACCCCCAGCTTGGCCTGGGCCAGCTCGGTCCCGGAAAAGGCCAGCGTGGCGATGAGCAGCGACACAGTGAAGCCGATGCCGGCGATTGCGCCGCCCCCGATGACCGAGCCCCAGCCCACCGGAGGCCGGATCCGCCCGCGGGTGGCCCAGGTCAGCAACCCGGCAGCTCCGGAGATGCCTACTGGCTTGCCAATCAGATAGGCGGCGATGATGCCCAGCGTGATCGGCGATCCGTAAGCGCGGCCCAGAAAGCCGCCGCCGAGCGCAATCCCGGCGTTGGCCAGCGCGAACAAGGGCACGATCAAGAAGCTCGTGACCGGGTGGTAGAGCTGCTGGTAGCGCTCGTTGGGTGAGATCGCCGACCGCAGCCCCGCCCGGGCTGACTGGGCAAACTCGGAGGTCGGCTGCTCGCGGAATACACGGAACAGGTCGGTGGCGTGCTCCAGATCGGCGCGGGAGGCGGGATAGGCGATCGTCAGGAGCCCCATCGTCAACCCCACGACGACCGGGTCGACGCCCGAGCGCTGCAGGGCCACCCAGGCAACCAGGGCCAGCACCGCGTACACGGCCCCGTTGTGGACCCGGGTCGCCCGGATGACCAGCATGATGGCGACCATCGCCAGGGCCACCATGAGCGCCGCTACGTCGACCGAGGTCGTGAACACCACCGCGATGACCACCAAGGCGACCAGGTCGTCGACCACGGCCACGGTGAGCAGAAAGGCGCGCAGGCTGTTGGGAAAGCGGCGTCCGACGATGGCCAGCATGCCGAGGGCAAACGCGGTGTCGGTCGACATCGCCACCCCCCAGCCGCCCCGGCCTGAGCCCGAGGCTCCGATCAACAGGTAGATGGCGACGGGGAGCAGCATCCCCCCGAGCCCCGCCAACAGGGGCAGGGCGAGCCGGCGGCGGTCGCGCAGTTCGCCGAGGTCGAACTCCCGCCGGGCCTCGAGGCCGACGACGAAGAAGAAGAACGTCATCAGCCCGTTGTTGATCCAATGGCGAAGGTCCTGGGTGATCCCCGACCCGCCGATCTGGATCGACAGGGTCGTGTGCCACACCTGCTCATAGGAAGAGGCGTCAGCATTGACCCACGCCAGCGCAGCAACCGCGCCGGTGAGGAGGATCGCCGCGCTGCCGGCTTGCGTGCGCAGGAAGTCACGCAGAGGCGCCTCTAGGTTGCGCGCCCAGGCCGTTCGCCCAGCCAGGGTCCGGCTTGGAGCGCTCTCCCCCGCCGCGGCCTCGGATCCCATCGGTATCTCGGCGCCGGTCACCGGGCAATCAGGTTAGTAGTCGCCACCCTGACTGCGGCCCCGAACACACTCGTCACGGTCTGGTCCGGGCGCGTACCAAAGCTGAGCACACACTAATATTGACGACACGAATCTTCCGAACATCGTGTGCGTCAACACGCAAGGAGTCACCATGCCCGCCACTGAACCGCTCGTCTTCGACGCAATCCGCACGCCCCGGGGAAAGGGCAAGGTCAACGGCTCGCTGCACACCAGCAAGCCCATCGACCTGGTTGTCGGGCTCATGCACGAGATGCTGAGCCGTAACGCCGACCTGGACCCTCACCGCGTGGATGACGTGGTGCTGGGCTGCGTGTCGCCGATCGGCGACCAAGGTGGCGATATCGCCAAGGCGGCGGCGATCAAGGCCGGCCTTCCCGACACGGTGTCCGGGGTTCAGCTCAACCGCTTCTGCGCTTCCGGACTGGAGGCGGTCAACATCGCCGCCCAGAAGGTCGCGTCGGGCTGGGAGGACCTGGTCCTGGCCGGCGGCGTGGAGTCGATGTCGCGCGTTCCGATGGGCTCAGACGGCGGCGCCTGGGCGATGGACCCTGAGACCAACTACGACACCTCCTTCGTCCCCCAGGGCATCAGCGCCGACCTGATCGCCACCGTGGAGGACTTTGCGCGCGACGACGTCGACGCCTACGCGGCCCGCTCCCAGGAGCGTGCGGCCACGGCCCAGAGCGAGGGGCGCTTTTCCAACTCGGTCATCCCGGTGCTCGACATCAACGAACACGTGGTCCTGGATCGCGATGAGTTCATCCGCCCAGGAACCACGGTCGACACATTGGGCGGTCTCAAGCCCTCTTTCCAGGCCATCGGCGAGATGGGCGGCTTTGACGCCGTGGCCCTGCAGAAGTATCACTGGGTCGAAAAGATCAATCATGTCCACACGCCCGGTAACTCCTCGGGGATCGTGGACGGCGCATCGCTGATGGCCATCGGCAATGAGCAGACCGGAGCCGAGCTGGGGCTACGCGCGCGGGCCAAGATCCTGGCCACCGCGGTCTCGGGCGCCGATCCCACGATCATGCTCACCGGCCCGGCGCCGGCCAGCCGCAAGGCCCTGGCCAAGGCCGGGTTGACGGTCGAGGACCTCGACCTGGTGGAGATCAACGAGGCCTTCGCCGCGGTCGTGCTGCGCTTCGTCCGGGACATGGGCCTGGATATCGACAGGGTCAACGTCAACGGCGGCGCGATCGCCATGGGCCATCCCCTGGGCGCCACCGGGGCGATGATCCTGGGCACGCTGATCGACGAGCTGGAGCGTCAGGACAAGCGCTACGGCCTGGCCACGCTGTGCGTCGGCGGGGGCATGGGCATCGCCACCGTCGTCGAGCGCATCTAGAGCCGCGCCGGCCCGCCGCCCGCCCGACCACGGCCACAAAACCGAGAGAGAGCCAAGCATGACTGAGAGCAGCACGATCCGCTGGGATCGCGACGACGACGGTGTCGTGATCCTCACCCTCGATGACCCCAATCAGTCGGCCAACACGATGAACGCCGCCTACGCCGCTTCCATGAAGGCGACAGTGGACCGCCTGGAGGCCGAGCGTGAGGACATCCAGGGCGTGATCATCACCTCGGCCAAGAAGACCTTCTTCGCTGGCGGCGACCTGCATGACCTGCGCTCGGCGACCAAGGAGAACTCCGACGAGATCGCCGGCTTCGTGCGTGAGGGCAAGTCCGTGCTGCGCCGGCTGGAGACACTGGGGCGCCCGGTCGTGGCCGCGGTCAACGGGTCAGCCCTGGGCGGAGGCCTGGAGATCGCCCTGGCCTGTCATCACCGGATCGTCGTCGATGACGCCAAGATCCAGCTCGGCTTCCCCGAAGTCCAGCTCGGTCTGCTGCCCGGGGCCGGTGGCGTCGTTCGCACCGTGCGCATGCTGGGCATCGTCAACGCGCTGATGTCGCTGCTCATGCGGGGCCAGCGCGTGCGCCCCGGCAAAGGGAAGGAGATCGGGATCGTCGATCAGCTCGTATCCAGTCCCGACGAGCTGATCCCGGCGGCCAAGCAGTGGATCGAGGGCAATGCCGAGGCTCAGCAGCCGTGGGACGTCAAGGGCTACAAGATCCCCGGCGGGACCCCGAGCACACCCAGCCTGGCCCAGAACCTGCCCGCCTTCCCGGCCAACCTGCGTAAGCAGATCAAGGGGGCCAACTATCCCGCGCCCAAGAACATCATGGCGGCGGCGGTAGAGGGCGCTCAGGTCGACTTCGACTCGGCGATCGAGATCGAGGGCCGTTACTTCGTCGACCTGGTCACAAGCCAGGTGGCCAAGAACATGATCCAGGCGTTCTTCTTCGATCTCCAGCGGGCCACCGGTAGCCGCGGTCGTCCCGGCGAGATCGAGCCCTTCAGGCCGACCAAGATGGTGGTGCTCGGTGCCGGCATGATGGGAGCCGCGATCGCCTATGTCTCGGCCAAGGCCGGCATCGAGGTCGTGCTCAAGGACGTTTCCCAGGAGGCGGCCGAGCGCGGCAAGGGCTACTCGGAGAAGCTGGTGACCAAGGCGGTGGAGCGCGGGCGCTCGACCCAGGAGCAGGCCGACGCCCTGCTGAAGCGAATCACGGCGACCACCGACCCGGCCGCCGCCGAGGGAGCTGAGCTGGTCATCGAAGCCGTGTTCGAGGATCCCAAGGTCAAGGCGGAAGTGTTCGCGGAGATCGAGCCTCATCTCGCGCCGGACGCGCTGCTGGGGTCCAACACCTCGACCCTGCCCATAACCAGCCTGGCCGAGGGCGTCTCGCGCCCGGCCGACTTCATCGGGCTGCACTTCTTCAGCCCCGTGGACAAGATGCCGCTGCTGGAGATCATCAAGGGCGAGCAGACCAGCGAGGAGACGCTGTACCGAGCGCTGGACGTGGCCAAGCTGATCAAGAAGACCCCGATCGTGGTCAACGACAGTCGCGGCTTCTTCACCAGCCGCGTGATCGGCACGTTCATCAACGAAGGCATCGCGATGCTCCTGGAGGGTGTGCCCGCACCAACCATCGAGCAGGCCTCCTCGCAGGCCGGCTACCCAGCCCCAGTGCTCCAGCTCTCCGACGAGCTCAACCTCAAGCTGATGCGCAAGATCCGCGACGCGGCCAAGAACGCGGCCCAGAACGACGGTGGTCCCTGGGACGGCCACCCCGCCGAAGCGGTGATTGACAAGATGCTCGATGAGCACAACCGGCCCGGGCGGCTGGAGGGCGCCGGCTTCTACGAGTACGAGGACGGCAAGCGCACCCGGCTCTGGCCCGGACTGCGAGACGCCTTCCCGCCCGTCGATGACCCCTCGACGATCGCCCTGAAGGACCTCGAGGAGCGCATGCTCGTGATCGAGGCCATCGAGACGGTCAAGTGCCTGGACGAGGGCGTGATCGAGACCGTGGCCGACGCCAACATCGGCTCGATCATGGGCATCGGATTCCCGGGCTGGTCCGGCGGCGTACTGCAGTACATCAACGGATACGACGGCGGGCTGCCCGGCTTCGTCGCCCGCGCTCGCGAGCTCGCCGAGCGCTATGGCGAGCGCTTT
>JALYZQ010000114.1 GCA_030948805.1 Actinomycetota bacterium
AGACGACCATGAAGCCGAGCACCACGACGAGGTTGAGCGTCAGCTGCATGCCCGCCGTGGCCACTACGGCGAGCGGGATGACCAGACGCGGAAAGTGCATCTTGCGCACCAGGTTCTCGCGCTGCACCACCGACGGGACGGCGGCGCCCGTGGCGCCCTGAAAGAAGTTGAACAGGACGATGTTCATCAGCAGCAGGACGGGAAAGTCCCGTACGCCCCGGCTGAGCTTCCCGGCCAGCACCACCGCGAACATCAGGTAGAGCACCCCGAAGAAGAGCAGGGGCTGAAAGAAGGACCACACATAGCCCAGGATCGAGCCGAAGTAGGTCAGCTTGAAGTCCGTGGTGGCGATCAGCCAGGTCAGATGCAAAAAGCGCCGGATGCTGCCGCTCAGCGCCGAGGGGCCCTTGATCCGGCGTAGCTGCGGGGCGGCGGTGCTCATCAGATGACCTCTCGCGATCGTGTCCGGACGACCTCGCCGTGGTGCTCGAGACCGATCAGACCGTGCAGGTGGGCGCCGAAGGAGACGACGTCCGCGGCCCGGTTCTGAAACAGGAGCACCTCAAGGCCGGCCGTGCCCTGGGTGACGCCACAGCCCAGGTAATAGCGCCCGGCCGAGAGCGGGTTCTGGGCCGTGATCGAGAACTGCACCTGCTCACCAGGGGCCAGGTCCGACAGCGGCGCACCGTCCTCACGGGCGCCGGCTGAGAACACCCGCACGCCATCCTCGTTGCTCAGCCAGAGCGTGACGGCGGGGTTCTCGATCGACTCCAGCGCCTCCACAGTCACGTGCAGCCCCATCGGCTCGCCGTAGGGGACAGCGTCGACGCGGGCGCCGGAGGCGTCGCTGACCCACGCCGAGACCAGCTTGACGGCGGCGCCGGCTTCGCCCGGCTGCACATCGCTCGAGTAATTGGCGAAGTTCTCGCTCATGTAGGCGCGGCCGATCTCGGCCGGATCTCCGATGTGCGTGATGTCTCCCCCCGAGAGCTTCATGGCCCGGTGACAGAAGCGCTCCACGAGGCCCATCTCGTGGGTCACCAGGACGATCGTCTTGCCCTCCTCGCGCAGGCGATAGAAGACATCGACGCACTTCTGCTGAAAGGCCGCGTCCCCTACAGCCAGCACCTCGTCGATGAGCAGCACATCGGGATCTGACTGGATCATGACCGAGAAGGCCAGTCGTACCTGCATGCCCGAGGAGTAGTTCTTGAGCTTCTGGTCCACGAAGCGCTCTAGCTCGGCGAAGGCCATGATGTCGTCAAAACGGGCGCGGGCCTGACGCGGGTTCAGGCCCATCATGACGGCGTTGATGATCACGTTGTCGCGCGCCGTCAGGTCTGGATTGAAGCCCACTCCCAGCTCGATGAACGGCGACAGGCGCCCGGCGACCTCGATCGTCCCCGCGTCGGCGCCGTAGATGCCCGCCATGCACTTCAGCAGCGTGCTCTTGCCCGATCCGTTGCGTCCCACGATCCCGAAGAACTCGCCCTGGAGGACCTCGAAGTCAATCCCCCGCAGCACCTCGAAAACGTCGAAGCTGTTGCGGCGCAGGGGGTGAAGCGCGCGCTCCTTGATCGTGTGCACGCGATGCTTGGGAATGCGAAACGTCTTGCGCAATCCCTGCACGCGAATCCCGATGGGCCCGGCTGACATGCGCCGAGGATACGATGGTTGCCCGACCCCAGCTCGATCAGCGGGCGCCAGTCTCCGACGGGCCCGGGCCCGCCCGCCCATCATCTACCCTCCCCGGGATCGTCGACCAGGTTTCACAGCTCGCGCGCCTGGCCGTTGGTGTCGGCGCCAACGTCGCCGCCGGCCAGACGGTTGTCGTCAACGCCAAGCTCGGACAGGAGCCGCTGGCCCGGGCGGTGGCCGCCGCGGCCTACGAGGTCGGAGCCCATCAGGTCGAGGTCAACTACGGCGACCCGCACGTGCAGCGGGTTCGCCTCCAACATGCCCCCGAGGAGGCTCTGGGCGAAGTCATCCCCTGGGTCCGGGAACGGCCGCTGAAGCTGGCCGAGGTCGGCGCCGCGCTGATCAGCCTCAGCGGGCCGGTGGCACCCGGTCTGCTCGACGACCTGGACCCTGGGCGCATCGGCCGGGACACGGTGGCCCTCAAGGAGGCCATGATGGTGCTCGCCCAGCGGGCGCTGAACTGGACCATCGTTCCGGGCCCCAACGCCGCCTGGGCCCGGCTGGTGCATCCGGGCCTGGAGCCCGACCGGGCTCAGGACAAGCTGTGGGAAGAGATCGTCCACATCTGTCGACTGGATGAAAAGGACCCGGTGAGCGCATGGTGGGAGCGCTCGGCGCAGCTTTCAGATGCCGCTCGGCGCCTCCAGGACGCACAGCTCGATTCGCTGCACTTCTCCGGCCCGGGGACCGACCTGACCGTCGGGCTCCTGCCCGGGGTGCGGTGGAACGGAGGCAGCTTTCAGACCGCCTGGGGACGTGAGCACATCCCCAACCTGCCCACCGAGGAGGTGTTCACCAGTCCCGATCCCGAGCGCACGGAGGGCTACGTGGCCTCCACCAAGCCCCTGCTGGTCTCCGGCCGGGCCGTTCAGGGACTGCGCGTGCGCTTTGCCGGTGGCCGGGCCGTGGAGATCGATGCCGACCAGGGCGCGCCGCTGCTGCGCGAGCTCGTACGCCGCGACGAGGGTGCCGGACGGCTGGGCGAGGTGGCCCTGGTCGACTCAAGCGGCCGGATCGGGACCACGGGCACGGTCTTTCACGACACCTTGCTGGACGAGAACGCGGCCAGCCACATCGCCCTGGGTTCGGGTTTTGCCCACCTTGCGCCCGACGATTCCGACGTGGCCCAGCGCATCAACGAAAGCGCGGTTCACACCGACTTCATGATCGGCGGCCCCGACGTTCGGGTGACGGGCCGGACGCGGGATGGACGCGAGCTGCCCGTCCTGGACCGCGGTCGCTGGGGTCTCTAGGACGGCCGGTCAACCTGTGCAGACGCTGCCGATCATGCTCGAAGGTCCCCTGCTCCTGGCCCCCCACGTACACGGCGACGAGCGCGGCTTCTTCCTGGAGTCCTACCGCGAACGCACCCTGCACGAGCTCGGAGTTGACTACCGGTGGGTGCAGGACAACCACTCTCGCTCGGCCCGGGGCATAGTGCGCGGCATGCATTTCCAGTCCGGCCAGGCCAAGCTCGTGCGCTGCGCGCGGGGGGAGGTCCTCGATGTGCTGGTCGACATTCGGCGCGGCTCGCCGCAGTTCGGTCACAGCGAGGCCTTTCGCCTCGACGATGTCGAGCACCACCAGCTCTACGTGCCCGACGGCTTCGCCCACGGCTTCTGCGTCATCAGCGAGGTGGCCGACGTCGCCTACAAGGCCTCGGCCTACTACGATCCACAGGGCGAGGGCGGCTTCGCGTTCGATGACCCTGAGGTGGCGATCGAGTGGCCGTCTGAGTTGGATCTGGTCGCGTCTGAGCGCGACCGCTCCGCCCCCCGGCTGTCTGAGCTGGCTAAATCGCTGCCCTTCGAATATGAGCGCCCTGCTTGACAGTCTCGCCGTAACTCCGCGCCAGTACCGCCGGGTTGCCGACGCCACGCTGATCGCCCTGACCCTGATCGTGCTGACCGGTGCCGCGGTGCGGCTCACCGGCTCTGGCCTGGGCTGCCCAAACTGGCCCAAGTGCTACGGCGGAACCCTGCCGCCGCTGTCCACCCACGCGCTGATCGAGTTTGGCAACCGGGCCCTCTCGGGCCTGGTCGGGGTGCTCACGGTGGTGGCGCTGGTCCTGGCCGCGACTCGACGTCCCTTCCGGCGCGATCTGCTGCTGATCGCGGTGACGCTGCCGTTGGGCGTGGTCGCCCAGGCGGTGCTGGGCGGTTTCACCGTGCGTGAGCATCTGGCGCCCGGGTTTGTCATGGCTCACTTCGCCCTGTCGATGATCATCCTCATCGGCGCCGTGGCGCTGGCTTGGCGCGCGCGCTACCAGACTGGCTCGCGACCGCGCTCACGCGACCGCCTGACTGTCTACTCGGTCCGCGCGCTGGCCCCGCTGGCCGTGGTGACGATCTTCGCCGGCACCGCGGCCACGGCGGCCGGCCCGCACGCCGGAGGCTCTCCGGGTCAGCGCATCCACCGGCTGACCTTCGAGGGCGCCGACACACTGATGTGGGTGATCCACCGCCACGCCACCATCGCCGCCCTGTTCGGGATCGCGGTCGTCTTTGTCTGGCTCTTGCACCGTCACCGTGGCGTGGAGGCAAAGACCCTGGAGCCGCTGACCATCCTCGGCGTGCTGCTGGCCGCCCAGGGGCTGGTGGGCAGCGTCCAGTACGAGCTGCACCTGCCGACCGACATGGTCTGGGTCCACGTCGCCCTGGCCACTGTCACCTGGCTGGTGGTCCTGTGGGCCGTGGCCGCCGCCGGACGGATGGCGCCCCGCCGGGCCGCGGTCCAGGCTCCCGAGCCCCGCATGCCTGCGCCGGAGCTGGAGATCGTCACCCGGCCCTAGCGCTCCGGGCTGGGCGCCATCCGGCCTGGACGCCTGCGCCGCCGTGGTGTCGGCAGTGACGGGATCGCCCGGTACGATCGGCCTCGATGTCGGCAGAACGTTCCAGCCCCGCGCCGTCGCCGCCCGGCCCCACCGACGCCTCGCTGAGCATCCTCGTCGTCGACGACGAGTCTGACCTGCGCGAGATGCTGACCCGCTCCTTCTCGCGGGAGGGCCACCGGGTGCTCGCGGTGGCCGACGGGCGCGCGGCCATAGACCGGGCCAGCACGGACCAGTTCGACATCGTGCTGCTGGACGTGGCCCTGGGCGCGGGCCCCGATGGCTATGAGGTCTGCCGCACGCTGCGCACGCGGCGAAACGTGGTGCCGATCATCATGCTCACCGCCCTGGACTCCGAGGCCGACGCCGTGCTGGGGCTGGAGGCCGGAGCCGATGATTACGTCACCAAGCCCTTCGGTCTGGCTGAGCTGCGCAGCCGCATCCGCGCCGTGCTGCGACGCACGGGTACCCGAGCGATGGGGGACGAGGTGCTGACCGTCGGTCCCATCGCGCTTGATCGGGCCCAGCGGGAGGTGATGATCCAGGGCAATCCGGTCCGCCTGACCTTCTCGGAGTTCGAGCTTTTGGACGCGCTGATGGCAGATCCGGGCCGCCTGCTCAACCGCCAGGAGCTCCTGCGGGCCATCTGGGGCGACAGCGCCTACCGCGACCCCAGAGCGATCGACGTCCACATCCGCCATCTGCGCGAGAAGCTCGAGCCCGAGCCCGAGAAGCCGCGCTACATCCTCACCGTGCGGGGCGCCGGGTACCGCCTGCGGGGGGCGTAAATGTCCAGGGATAGCGGCGCGGCGCGGTCCCCCGGTGGGCGCCGCGAGCGGCTGATGCGCTCCGGGCTTCTCAGCTCAGGTCCACTGGGGCTGCGGGGACGAATCGTCGGCGTCCTGCTGGTGACCACAGTGGCCACGCTCGCGGTGGCTGCTCTGGCCTTGCTCGGACCTCTGGAGCAGAGCCTGCGCAACGCCGAGAACTCAACCCTGCGCCACGATCTGCGCAAGAGCACCAGGCGCTTTGCCAGCCTGGATCTGGCCGATGTGCCGTCATCGCCCGAGCAGGCGGTGGCGCTGGCCAGTGCTCAGCAGCAGCTCAGCCAGCGGGTCGGAGCCACGGTCGAGGTTCTCGGAGATCCAGGTCCTGACGGCAGCGGCAGCCGTCCGGTGCTGCCCCCCCGGGAGGCCAGTGACGACAGCTACAGCGACGCGGCCACCGCCTTCCGCTTCCGGCGGCCCCGCTACAGCTTTGGAACCATCGATGGCCGCGAGTACGCCCGGGCCGCGATCCCGTTCGTCAGCCATGACAAGTTCCTGTTCGTGCTCACGGTGCGCAAGCCGACCGATGAGATTGCCGGCGCGGTCGCGGCTGTGCGTACGGCGTTCACCACCGCGGCCCTGGCCGGCGTGGCCCTGACCCTGGTCCTGGGGATCCCCCTCTCGGCCACGCTGGTCCGCCGGCTGCGGCGTCTGCGCGAGGCCGCGCTCGAGCTGACCCACGAGGGCCCCATGGTCGAGGTCCCGGTGGACCGGGCCCGGGACGAGGTCGGAGACCTGGCCCGGACACTGGCCATGATGCAGCACCGGCTCCAGGAGCAAGAGGAGGCCCGACGCTCCTTCGTGGCCACCGCCTCCCATGAGCTACGTACGCCACTGACCTCGCTGGACGGAATGCTCGAGCTCCTCTATGACGATCTACGTTCCGAGCACCCGGACTTCGCTGACGCCCGCGCGCTGCTTGACCGCGCCCGCGCCCAGTCCCGACGACTCGGTCGACTGGCCGCCGACCTGCTCGACCTCTCACGCCTGGACGCCAAGGTCGAGCTGCGCTCAGAGCCGGTGGAACTCGGGGAGCTGTGTCGTGCCGTGCTGGCCGAGTTCGAGCTCGGCACGGCCGATCGCGGGATCACTCCGCGGCTCGATGACGGCGGAGGCCCGGTGTGGGCGCTCGGTGATCCCGGGAGCATCGCCCGCATCCTGCGCATCCTGATCGACAACGCCGTACGGGTCAGCCCCCCGGACTCCGAGCTGCGAATCGAGCTCGATGGGGGCGCTGACGCCCGCGTGAGCGTCTGTGATCAGGGTCCCGGGGTTCCCCGGGAGGAGCGCGAGCAGATCTTTCGTCGCTTTCATCGTGGCCGTGACACCCGGGGGAAGGCCGGGTTCGGGCTGGGCCTGGCCATCGGCCGGGAGCTAGCGGCGCGGATGGGCGGCGAGCTGCTCCTGGCCGACGATTCCGTTGGCCAGGGCGCCCGGTTCACGCTGCGACTGCCGGTGGCGCCGTCGGTGGCCACCCCCGCGGGCACGTCAATGCGGAATCAACCATCTAGCTGACAGCATCGGGACCATGGACCAGGAGTTCATGCGCTCGACCCTCGTGGTCGAGGACAACCATTGGTGGTATCGCGGCCGTCGGCAGGTCATCCGGGCCGAGCTCGATCGCCTGCCCATTAGCCCGGGGGCACGCATCCTGGACGCCGGGTGTGGCTCAGGACGCACCCTGGTCGAGCTGGTCGACTACGGTCAGGTGGCGGGCGTCGAGCTCAGTCCCGAGGCGGCGGAGGTGGCCCGGGGGCGGGGGCTGGGAGAGATCGTTCAGGGTCCCCTCGAGCATCTGCCATGGCGCCCAGACAGCTTCGAGCTCATCGTCTGCCTGGACGTCATTGAGCACACCCCGGATGACCGCGTCGCCCTCCAGGAGCTGTGGCGGGTATGCCGCCCCGGCGGCTTTTTGCTCGTCACCGTGCCCGCCTATCAGAGTCTCTGGTCCCAGCACGATGAGTCCAACCATCACTACCGCCGTTATTCGCGCCGTTCCCTGGGTGCCGCGGCGACACAGGCCGGGTGGAGCCTGGGGCGCATGAGCGGCTTCAACAGCCTGCTTCTGGCGCCCGCGGCCGCGGTCCGGCTGGCCCAGCGGCGGATGCGAAGCGACAACGGCGCCGTCAACGATCTCTACGCCACCCCGTGGTGGTTCAACGACGCCCTGGAGCTGCCCCTGCGACTGGAGGCCAGCTGGCTGCGGCACGGGCGGACGCTTCCCATGGGCCTCTCGCTGCTGGCCATCCTGCGCAAGCCCTGGGCTCCGTCGTGAGCGACCGCCGGTCGCGGCTGCGCTGATGCTCGCCCTGGGCGCGATCATCAGCATCTCGAGCAACCTCGGTTACCTGCTGCCGGCGATCATCGGGCTGGAGTCGATGGGCGTTCCCTCTCCGGGCGAGACAGCGCTGGTGCTGGCCGCCGTACTGGCCAGTCAGGGCAAGCTTCAGATCTGGCTGGTCATCCTGATCGGGGTCAGCTCAGCCATCCTGGGTGACAACCTGGGCTACTGGCTGGGGCGGCGCTTTGGCCGCGACCTGCTCGAAGCCCCCGGGCCGTTTCACGCTCGTCGCCAGCGGGTCATCGCCGCGGGGGACAAGTTCTTTGACAAGCACGGTCCCAAGGCCGTGTTCCTGGCCCGGTGGATCGCTCTGGTCCGCTTCGCGGCCGCTTGGCTGGCCGGCATCAACGAGATGCGCTTTGCCGAGTTCTTAGTCTGGAACGCTCTGGGCGGAATCACCTGGGGGGTGACCCTGGGTCTGGTCGGTTATTACGCCGGGGGCGCGGCGGCTGACGCCATCACCAAGTTCGGCATCTACGCTGCGGTCGGCTTGGCGGTCGCGGTAGTCGGCGGCTACGCGCTGTTCAAATGGCGTGAGCGGCGACGGGCGGCTTAGGCCGCGTCGTCGTCGAGCTCCAGCGCGCAGGAGTTGATGCAGTAGCGCTGGCCCGTCGGCTGAGGACCGTCGTCGAACACATGGCCCAGGTGCCCTCCGCAGCGCTTGCACACTACCTCCGTGCGGCGCATCCCCAAGCTTGAGTCGTCGCGCAGCTCCACGTTCTGGGCCACCGCGGGCTCGTAGAAGCTCGGCCATCCAGTTCCGGAGTCGAACTTGGTGTCTGAGCTGAACAGCTCGGCTCCACAGCCGGCACAGCGAAACATTCCGTCGGACTTGACGTCGACGTATTCGCCGGTGAACGGGCGCTCGGTCCCGTGGCGGCGCAGGACTTCGTACTGCTCCGGGCTGAGGCGCTCGCGCCACTGTTCGTCGGTCAGGTCCATTTCACGATCGGTTTGCATCCTCTTTACGTTAGCGGGGGCGCCTGCGCGGCCGACCACGCGGCGGGTGCCCGTGGGGGACCGTGCGACCGCCGCCCGCGCCGGCGACCGTGCGACCGCGGCCCGCGGAGGACATGCACAACGTGCCAATGGCCGCCCCTCCGAATCGCGTGTGGCACACCTGCGCTGCCCTGCGTGCAGCCGGTGCCATTGCTCGGAGGCGCTGGGCGATTGGCACGGAACACACGTGATCGGACGCAGGTGATGAGCGAGGCGAGCCCTTGATCCGGGTCGCCCTGTCGGCGCTCGACAGGCCCCTCTGGCCCCAGCGGCAAGTCAGCGCGGCACAGTGACCAGGGCGGCACTGAACCGCGGGACATCGACCACATAGCCGCGCCGGGTTCGGGCAACCGCCTGGCGTGAAGCCCGTCCCAGCCACTGGCCGCGCGTTCCCAGTCGCTGTCCCCCGAGGCGGACGCCGGAACGTGCGCGGGGCGAGGCGGCTTGCAGGCGCTGGACGACGGCCCCGCCGTGGCCCGGGAGGCGAAGCGCGACGCGCACCCCGATGCGTCCCCGGTCGATCACCAGTACGTGCAGCGCGCCCAACCGGGTCTGGACCGCCCACGTGCTCACATGCGTCGCACGCGGAGCGGTGAGGTGCAGCGGAAGCAGGCGGACGCCCCCACTCAGGGTGTCGGCGGCCATGATCAGGCCGTAGAGCAGGGGGCGAGCGCTCAGACCGCGGGCCGACAGGGCAAACGGGGCATTGATCGTGTTGGCCCGCACGTGCACGTTGACGCCGTCGGCGCCGGCCTGAAGCAGGGCCAGAAGCGTGGCCGGCGCCCAGAGGGCGGTGGCGAACGTGTCACTCACGCCGGGACGACCACCGCAGGTAACCGAGTTCAGCTCCGTCAGGCGCACGGGCAGTCCGGCACCGCGGGCGGCGGTGAGCACCGGCGCCAGCTGCCTGGCCTGCCCGGTGCTGGCGTGGTCGCTGAGCAGCCGTTGAACGGTCGGAGACCGGGAGGACCAAGGCGGCAGGCAGGCCGAGTAGGGATAGCGGTGCACGCTGATCATGCCCAGCCCCCGCGGGCGCGCGGCCAGCAGTTGGGTGATCCAGCGCCGCTGGCTGACCGGATGCGAAAGCGCCGGACCGATCAGCCGCACCCTGGGCGCCACGCTGGCCAGAGCCGCGGAGTAAGCGCGGAAGTCGCGCACGTAGTCCCGCGCGGTGATGGCCGCGGGCAGCGAAGCAGAGGCGACCAGGCGTCCGGCCGTCATGCGCCCCCAGTATGAGTGGCTGTAGAGGTCGGGCTCATTGCCGATCTCAAAGCCGACGATGCTGGCGCGGGGCAGGTAGGCTCGAGCCGCCTTCGCCCATGCAGCAGCTCGGGCCGGGGTATCGGTGATCAGGTTGAGGTCGATGATCAGGCGCAGACCCCCGGTGCGCACGATGTGGCTGGTCAGCTGTGTCCACTGCGGGGAGAGGGAGAACGCCCACGGAGGCAGCCGGTGGACATCCGGATCCCAGAACGAGTGGTCGGCCGAATCGCCGCCTACCCTGAGGATCATCGGACCATTGGCGGGTACGTGCGCGAGTCTCAGCACGCGCTCGAACAGCGTCAGCTGGTGCGCGTAGAGCGGAAGCGCCCAGTACTCCGTTGACAGCCCTAGGTAGGAGCGCGGGATCGGAACCGGCGCTACCCCGGCGGCCAGACTGACCGTCACCCGGGCGAGCGTGGGCTGGTCAGAGTCGGCTAGATCGGCGAGCCCGGTGAGCGCCACGGCCAGGAACACGGTCAGCGTGGCCGCCACCACCATCGGCAGCCGCCGGCCGACTGCCGACCCGCGCGGCTGCCCCGTGCTCTCCTGACTCATTGGGGGCCAACCGTCGCCGGCCGCACTCAACCCCGGCTAAATCGGGGCCGCGTCCTAATCAACGCCCAATGACTCGCGATCAGTCCTTGTAGGCCTGGCCCAGGAAGATCTGGGAGATCGAGGTCGGATTCACGCCGTGCACAGACGGTGTCGTGGCGCTGAGGCCGTCCTCGAAGTAGGGCAGGATGATCGGCGTCTCAGCCAGGAGCAGCCGCTCGATCTGACCGGCAATTTTCTTCTGGCTCTGCAGGTCGATGGCGGCCACGTACTGCTTGAACAGCGAGTCGTACTTGGGGTTCTTGAAGTGAGCGGCGTTCCAGACGCCCTTGCTGGTCAACGGCGCCCCGAGGAACACGTTGGGTACGCCGCGGTCGCCGTAGTTGACCGTGCTCATCGTGCTGTCCAGCCAGTCGGAGTTGCCGAACTTCTCCTTGCCGTAGTACTGGGTCTGGGTCTCGATCTTGAGGTTGATGTTGACGCCGATCGTCGCCGCCGCGGCCTTGATCACCTGCACCAGCTGCGGGATCTCCTCGTAGATGTCGGTGGCCATCGTGGTGTTGAACCCCTTGGCGTGGCCCGCCGCGGCCATCAGCTGCTTGGCCTTGGCGATGTCCTTGGTCCGCTGCGGGACGCTCAGGTCCGAGGAGGGAAAACGGGGCGCGAACGGGTTGTCGTTGCCGACCGTGCCAAATCCGTGCAGCAGCGCTTGGACCATGCCGGGGCGGTCGAGGGTCAGGGCGATGGCCTGGCGCACGCGGGCATCGGTGAACGGCGCTTGATCGGTGCGCATCGACAGCTCACGGTGGTTGGACGCCTTGAGCCGGATGATCTTGTAGGACGGGTTGTGCAGGATCGCCTCCGCGCCGGAGGGCACGAACTGCGTGATGGCGTCCACGTCGCCGCCCTGCAGCGCCAGGATCTGCGGTGACTGGCTGGCGTAGAACTTGAACGTGGTGGAGTGCAGGTAGGCCTTGGGCCCCCAGTAGTCCGGGTTGGCCACGAATGTGGCTCCTACGTTCTCTGTGTAGCTGCCCAGCTTGAACGGCCCCGTGCCGACGAACGTCTTCTGCCACTTGCCGAAGTCAGTCCCGGCGGGCACGACGATGGCGTTGTAGTTGTCGGATGAGACCAGGTAGGGGAAGTTGCCGTTGGGAGCGTCGAGATGGAAGGCGACCGTCGAGGCGTTGACCTTGCGCACGCCCGCCGGTGTGAGTACGCCGACGAACGTCGACAGCGCGTTGGAGGCGTTCTTGGGGTCACTGAGCTGCTTGAAGGTGTAGACCACGTCATCGGCGGTCAGGGGCTTGCCGTTGTGGAACTTGACCCCCTGACGCAGCTTGAAGGTCCACATGGTGCCGTCGCCGTTGTGGGCCCAGCTGGTGGCCAGCATGGGCTGCAGCTTCAGCTCAAGGTTGTTGTCGAAGGTCAAAAACTCGCCGGTCTGGGCGACCATGGCCAGACCGCCGGAGTCGGAGACGATCAGCGGGTTGATGGCCGTAGCCGGCGTCTGGGCCGCGACGCGCAGCGTGCCGCCCTTCTTCGGCGTGCCTCCAGCCGTGCCTGAGGAGGCCGAGCTGGAGTTGTTGGCATTGCCGCAGGCGGTCAACAGCGCGGCCATCGCCGAAGCCGACATCCCGGCCACGGCGCCTCGGCGTAGGAACTCACGACGGTCCAGCCGACCAGCCAGCAGCTCATCGACGTAGTGGTTCTCGACCTCGGTGTGCTTGGCACGCAAAGCGTCCAGATGGCGAGCGGTACTAGGCATAGCGGGAATCCTCTTCAATCGCTGTGACCGCTGTACCGCGGCCCTGTCCCGGAAACCCTACCGGCTTTACCGGAGGTTAACCAGGGGTAGGCGGTTGAGGTCTAGGGCACGGGGGTCAGGCGCCCGGCGCCGCGCTCCATCGGGGCCGCTTTCGGTGCCGAGGTCGGCCCGGCGGACACCCAGCACCGGGCTCCCGGCGGCGGCGGCGCGCCCTGCCTCCGGCCTGCCGTCGGCAGTCCGGCTCTGATCGCCGTCGGTGTGCGGACGCCCCAACGCTCCGATCACCCGGTACAGAGCAGCCCGCAATACCGCTCCAGACTCATGCTGAGCTGACGGACGGGTGACCTTAGCGCGCAGCTGATCAAGGAGACGCTCTGGACGCGGCGGACGGCGGGCCTGCCGCGGGCGTCATCGCGCCCTGGGCCGCCGGACGCGCTGCCGGTCCCGGCTGTGGACTGGGTCCCCGGGCGGCGCCGGCCTCGAAGTCGCGACTGCGGATCAGCACCAGCGTGAGCACAGAGGAAACCAGCGTGAGGATCGCACCCACGAGGAAGATCTCATTCAAGCCGGCCACGAACGCCACGCGCACGGCGTGCACCGCGGCCGGCCGGACGGCGACGGGCAGGTGGTGCAGCGCCGAAGCCGCCCCGGTGCCCTGCGAGACGCCTTGGGCCAGTGCGTGCGTGGCCTGAGGCGTGAGGTGAGGGGCTCCGGAGAGCAATGACTCAATCTCCGTGCGCACCTTGTGGGAGAAGATCGACCCCAGGCCGGCGATGCCCGTGGCGATGCCGACCTGACGGAAGGTCGAGTTGATCCCCGAGGCCATACCGGCTCGCTCCGGCGGGACCACTCCGATCGCCGTGGAGGCCAGCGGGGGGTTGATGAAGCCGACCCCGGCGCCGGCGATCACGAAGCCCGGGATCAGGTGCGTCCAGGTCGAGTCGGCGGTCAGCCCCCGCATGAGCAGGAGACCGATGCCGACCATGGCCAGCCCGGGGGCGATCAGAAAGCGGATCGGGACATGCGCGGTCAGGCGACCGGCCAGCGTCGAGGTGAGCAGGATTCCGCCGGAGAGGAGCAGCAGCCGCAGGCCGGTCTGAAGGGCCGAGTAGTCCAGGACGTCCTGTAGGTACAGGGTCAGGTAGAGCAGCAGCGCGAACATGCCCGCTGACAGAGAGAAGGCGGCGATTGAGCCGCCCGTGAAGGTCGGCTTGCGAAACAGCTTGAGGTCGAACATCGCCTTTTCGCCCTGGATGAACTCGGCGATCAGGAACAGGATCAGCAGCACCCCGGCGCCGATCAGGCAGGCGTCAATGACGGTAGAACCCCAGCCTGAGGTGTTGCCCTTGATCAGCGCGTAGACCAGCGCCCCCAGCGCACCGCTGAAGGTGACCGCGCCGATGGGATCCGGCGGCCGTGCCCCCCGCTGGCGGGACTCGTCGACACGCAGGAAGGACAGTACGAGGGCGATCACTCCGATCGGCACGTTGACCAGGAAGATCCAGCGCCAGGAGATGCCGGTCGTCAGAGCGCCTCCGACCACCGGGCCCACGGCCACGGCCAGGCCGGTGATCGCCCCCCAGGCCCCGAAGGCGACTCCGCGTTCCCGCCCCTGGAAGGCCGAGCCCAGCAGGGCCAGCGATGTCGAGAACATGGCGGCGCCGCCGATGCCCTGCGCCCCGCGGGCCAGATTGAGCCACAGCGGGTCACTGGCCAGGCCGGAGGCCAGGGAGCTGGCGCTGAAGACGACCAGCCCGATCACGAACACCAGCCGGCGCCCGAACAGGTCGGCCAGGGAACCTGTGGTCAGCAGCAGCGCGGCCAGCATCAACGCGTAGGCGTCGACCACCCACTGCAGGTCGCTGAAGGAGGAGTGCAGCGACCTCTGGATCTCGGGCAGCGCGACGTTGACGATCGTGACGTCGAGCAGCAGCATGAACGTGCCGACGCACACAGCCACCAAGGTCCACCACTTGCGATCCACCGCGCGCACTCCCTTCGGCCGTTTACCGGGTGCTCTCAGACTACCGCCGGCGGAATGGCGGCTTGCCGCCGTCGCTCTCAGGCTGCCGCCGGCGGATCCACTGGAAGCCCCGCCTTCCGCCAGGCCTCAAAGCCCCCCGCGAGGTCGGTCGCCCGTGGATAGCCGAGGGTCTGCAGGACCGCCGCCGCCAGGCTCGACTGGTAGCCCTGATCGCAGACCACGATGACCACGTCATCTACAGCCGGGGCGTGCGGGTGGCGGTCGTCACCATAAGAGTCCAGGCGCCATTCCAGGACGTTGCGCGGGATGATGAGCGCCCCGGGGATGGTGCCGGTAGCCGCGATTTGTGACTCCGTGCGAATGTCGATCAGACAGCCTCCCGCGTGAACCGCGTCCCGGGCGGCCGCGGGGTCCAGCCGGGTCAGCCCAAGGCGGGCGGCGGCCAGGAGCTCGTCCAGTGGGATCCTAGACACCGTAACGATGCTAGGAAGCCGTCCTACCCGCGCGACGACACTGCCGGATTTGGGGCCGCGTCGTCGATCGTCAGCGTGCGTCGATCGTCAGCGTGTCAACCGCAGCCGGTGTTGAACCCGCAGCTGGCGCACGTGTAGCAGCTGCCGGTGCGCTGCATCATCCCGCCGCACTGCTGGCAGGCCGGCCCGAGGTCCAGGCCCCGGCGCACGACTGGCACGACTGGCGGGTCGTCGGTCAGGGCTGACCCGGCGGGGCGACTCTGCGACGACGAGGGCCCTGACGGCGCTGCGGGGGCCGGTCCTGCGGTGTCTCCGACGTGTGAGCTGACGGCGTCCTCGGCCGCCTTGCGTGCCCGGACCTCCTGGGTGAGGATCCCCAGGTCCTCCTGCACGTCGGCGTCCAGGAAGCGCGAGGCCAGCCAGCGCATGATGTAGTCGGGCATCGACTTGGCGAACGGGATCTCCGGATTGGAGGTCATGCCCTCGGGCTCGAAGCGCATGTAGCTGAACTTGCGCACCAGGGTCTCAAGCGGCACCCCGTACTGCAGCGAGAGCGAGATCGCGGTGGCAAACGCGTTCATCATGCCGCGCAGCGTCGAGCCTTCCTTGCCGATGTCGGTGAGGAAGATCTCGCCCACGTTGCCGTCCTCGTACATGCCGGCGGTGATGTATCCCTCGTGGCCGCCGATCGAGAACTTGTGCGTGATCGATTGGCGCTCACGGGGCATCCGCCGTCGCTTGGGCGGTGCCTGGGCCAGCGCCTGGGCGACAGCGTTGTCGATCTCGGCCTGTGCGTCGATCGTGGCAGGAGCCCCGTTCTGGGCGTCGGTACGCAGGGCCTGGGCGGTTTTTGAGCCGTCCCTGTAGATGGCCAGCGCCTTGACCCCCAGCCGCCAGGCCTGAAGGTAGGCGTCGGCGATGTCCTCCACGGTCGCGGTCTTGGGCATGTTGACGGTCTTGGAGATCGCCCCGCTGAGGAACGGCTGAACGGCTCCCATCATCTTGATGTGACCCATGTGGGAGATGGCCCGCTCACCGACGGCGACGTCGAAGACGGGCAGATCCTCGGCGGACAGCCCGGGCGCGCCGACGATCGTTCCGTGCTCATTGACGTAGGCGACGATCTGCTCGATCTGCTCGTCGCTGTAGCCAAGTGTCTGCAGGGCCAGGGGTACCGTGCGGTTGACGATCGTCATCTGACCGCCGCCGACCAGCTCCTTGAACTTGACCAGCGAGAAGTCGGGCTCCACCCCAGTCGTGTCGCAGTCCATCAGGAAGCTGATCGTTCCGGTCGGGGCGAGCACCGTCGCCTGGGCGTTGCGATATCCGTGACGATCTCCGGTCAGTACCGCGTCGTCCCAGGCGGCCCGGGCGGCGCCGAGCAAGCCTTCATCCACGCAGCTCGCGTCAGGGATCGCGTAGGACGCGTCGCGGTGCATGCGCATGACCGCGTTGTGGGCCTCGCGGTTCTCGACGTAGCGGTCGTACGGGCCCATTGCCGCCGCGATCCGGGCCGAGCCAAGGTAGCCCCGGCCGGTCATCAGAGCGGTGATCGCGGCCGCGGTGCCGCGGCCGGCATCAGAGTCGTAGGGCACCCCATCGGCCATCAGGTAGGCACCGAGGTTGGCGTAGCCGAGGCCGAGCTGACGGAAGGCGCGCGCGTTGGCGCCGATGTCCTCGGTGGGATAGCTCGACGGCGAGACGACGATCTCCTGGGCCAGGAGCACGATGTCGACCACGTGCTCGAAGCTCTCCACGTCGAAGGTGCCGTCCGGCCGGCGGAACTTCATCAGGTTCAGGGAGGCCAGGTTGCAGGCCGAGTCATCGACGTGCATGTACTCGCTGCACGGATTGGACGCGTTGATGCGACCCGAGGCCGGGCAGGTGTGCCACTGGTTGATGGTGGTGTCGTACTGGACGCCCGGATCCGCGCAGCGCCAGGCCGCCTCGGCGATGTCGCGCATCAGCTGGCGGGCGGCGATCGGCTCCCCGGTCGGCTGGCCGGTTACGCGCGCGAGCAGATGCCAGTCCTCGTCATCCCCGACTGAGCGCATGAACTCGTCGCTGACCCGGACGGAGTTGTTGGCGTTCTGGTACTGGATCGAGTGGAAGCCCTCACCGTCGATCGACATGTCGAATCCGGCATCGCGCAGCGCCGCGGCCTTCTCCTCCTCCTTGGCTTTGCACTGGATGAAGTCGACGATGTCGGGATGGTCGATGTCGAGCACGACCATCTTGGCGGCGCGACGAGTCTTACCGCCGGACTTGATCGTTCCCGCCCAGGCATCGGCGCCGCGCATGAAGCTGACCGGACCCGAGGCTGTCCCGCCCTTGGACAGGGGCTCGGTGGAGCCGCGGATCTTGGACAAGTTGATGCCCGAGCCCGACCCGCCGCGGAAGATCTTGCCCTCCTTGGTGTTCCAGGCCAGAATCGACTCCATCTCATCCTCGACTGAGAGGATGAAGCAGGCCGAGCACTGTGGGGTCTCCTCAAAGCCGACGTTGAACCACACGGGCGAGTTGAACGCCGCCAGCTGGTGCAGGAGGATGTGCGTGAGCTCGGCCTCGAAGGTCTCGGCGTCCTCGTCGGTGGCGAAGTAGCCCCGCTCGCGTCCCCACCCCGCAATCGTGCCGGCCACGCGGCCGATCATCTGGCGCACCGAGTGCTCTCGAGAGCTGGAATCGAGCTGACCGCGAAAGTACTTCTGGGCCACGATGTTGGTCGCGTTCTGCGACCAGGCCTTGGGGAACTCGACGTCGCGCTGCTCGAAGGAAACCTTGTCGCCGTGACCGATCCGAGCGTCACGGATCTCCCACTCGACAGCATCGAAGGGATGCCGTCCCGCCGTAGTCAGGTAACGGCGAATCGAGAGGCCCTCACCGGCCCTAGCGGTGGTTTCGATCTGCGTCTGCGGTGCTTGCGACATTTCGGTCCTGCTCCTCTCGCTCTTCGCCGTTCTGGGTGCCCACGCTCGACTCCTGACCGGCCGAGGGGTGAACAGCAGATGATTCCGCACTGCCCGGACGGAAAAGCGGGGCCGAAGGGATCCACGAGCGGCTTGCCGAGGTCTCCTATTTTACTGCGCTGAGGGCCGGTTTCGGGCCTCTGAGACCCTGGTCTTTGCGGCTCTTTTTCGCCGTGCGGTCCGCCGGTCAGCCGGTCTGAAGGCCTTCGCCACCGGAGGCGGAGCCAGCTCCGCTCGGGTCCGGTAGACCGCGCAGTCGCTCCAGCTCTCGGCGATCGGCCTCATGGGCCGCCCGGGCCGCATTCAGCGCGCTGGTCGTCTCGGCCAACCGTCGCTCGAGCTCGGCCCGCCAGACCTCGAGCTCCTGCAGGGCGGCCGAGGACTTCTGATGTGAAGCCTCCGCCTGGGTGGCGCGCTCGCGCGCCTTGACGGCCACCTCGTCGAACGCAGCCGCTTGACGCTTGTGCTCCTCGCGCT
>JALYZQ010000140.1 GCA_030948805.1 Actinomycetota bacterium
CGGCGGTTGTGGGTGACCACGAGGGCGCAGACCTTCATCGGCCGAGCGTAATGCGCCGGAGCCGGCGCCGGTAGGAACGCGGTGCCGCCGATCAGTCCCCAGACCGATCACGGGACCAGCGTCTGGGCGCTGGTCGTGACCCGCAACCGCAAGGAGCTGCTGGTTCAGTGCCTGCGAGCGCTGGAAGCGCAGACTCAACCCGTGGCCGGCGTGATCGTGCTCGACAACGCCTCCGACGATGGCACCGCTCAGCACCTGCAGGCCGACGGATTCGTCGATTCGCGCCATCGCCTGATGCGCAGTGAGGTGAACCTGGGGGGCGCCGGAGGCTATGCGGAGATCTTGCGCCATGGGTGTGAGACGGGGGCCGACTGGCTGTGGCTGATGGACGACGACGCTGAGCCGGTGCCGGGCGCCCTGGCCCTGCTGTTGGGGGCTCCGGTCGCGGAGGATGAGCGGACCGTGGGCCTGTGCGGCGCCGTGGTCCATCGCGATGGCCGCATCGATCCCCTGCATCGATGTCGCTTGCGGCGCTTCATCATTCCGCTCCCGTTCAGCGCTTACGCGCCCGGGACGAACGCCGAGGTCGACTGCGCCTCGTTCGTGGGCCTGCTGATCCGAGTCCGCGCCGTCCGCGCCGCCGGCCTCCCGCGGCCCGAGTTCTTCCTCGGCTACGACGATGCCGAGTACTCACTGCGGCTGGGCCGGCTGGGCGCGATCCGGCTGGTCCCCGAGAGCGTGATGATCCACAAGCTCGTGATGGGGGGAGGCGAAATGACCCGCCGCAGCCGCATCTGGAACCGCGTGCTGCGCGCCCACTACAGCTCGTCTCCCTGGGAGGGGTACTGGCGAGACCTCTACGGGGTCCGCAACTTCATGGCCCTCAAGGTCGAGCACGAGGGGCTCTCTCGGAGTCAGCTGATCGTGCTCATCGCCGGTTATGTGGTCAAGTCATCGCTCTATGACAACCGTCCCCTGCGGCGCCTGCCCTGGCTGGTGCGCTTCGCGTTGCGCGGGTGGCGTGGTGATTTCCGGGCGCCGACCCCCGAGGCCTGGGCTGACTACGCGCGGCGCACGGACCGGCCCGGCTGGCGCCGGGGTCGAGGGGGTTGAGGGCGTCAGGGTGGTGAGGGCGTCGATGGCGGCGAGAACGGATTGGGTCCCAGCCGGACGCGGCGGCCTTAGGCTGGTCGGAAAGCGTCCATATAGTTCGCTTTTCCGACCAGCCTTGCGACGGGTTTGCCTCGGCGCCAGCGACTAGGGCCGGTCGGGCCGCGGCCCGGCATCGGCGTCGGCGGCGCGGGCCAGCGCCACGGCCAGCAGCCCGGTGGCCCCGAGCAGCCCGGCCAGCAGCAGCCAGTAGGTCCAGGCCCCCATCCACGTGGGGCGAAACAGCGCGGCCCGGGTTAAGACGGTCGGGACCATCGAGACGAGCGAGCGAGGGTGGCGGAGGAAGACCAAGGACAGCGCCGTGGGGCTGGTGGGTGCAGTGGTCAGGATCCCCGGGGGGCGGCCGGTCAGCCGGCCCGAGGAGTCCGTGGCTGAGCCGCCCATCAGGTGGATGGAGCCACCCCGGGTCGCCGTCAGACAGAGCGTCGCCGCTCGTCCGGAGGCGATCGTGGCCGGGAAGACGCCGTGCAGCCAGACCAGCGCGCGCCCGACACCGGCTGAGATCCGCAGCGCCGTGCTGGCCGGACGTCCACCGCCGGCGCTCGGAGTCACAGTCGCGGTCAGGCTGGTGGTGGGCGACGGTGCGGGCTGGACGGGCAACCAGGCGGTTATGCCGTCGAACGCGGCGGGGACGGAGATCGGTCCCTGGCAGACGCTTTGCCCCGGCTTCAGGATCGCCACCGGGTTTGACACGGGCACCTGGGCGGAGAAGGCTATGCGCCTCTGGTCAGTCAGACCGGCGCCCACCAGTCCGGCGACCCCGAGTGCCAGCACGATCGCGAAGGTCAGGGCAGCCGTCCGCCCCGGGCCGACAACTCTCATGTGTAGTAGCTCCGGGCTACGGTGGCCAGCGCGAGCACCTGGAGGATGAGCAGGGCGCCAAGGGTTGCGGCGGCGAAGCCCGCTCGCCAGCGGGGCGGCAGCCGAGTAGCCACCGCGGCCAGGGCCACGCCCAGCAGCGAGCTCACCGGCAGCAGGTAGCGGCCCTGCAGCAGCCCCCCGTTTCCAACCAGGAGCGAGCGGTAGTCACTGATGTGAAGCAGGCCAAGCAGGGCGAGTAGGGGGAGGGCCAGAAAGGCCAGCAGCTCCAGCGTTCGCCGGTCGCGGATCCGCACCAGCGCGCCGAGGGCGGCGATTGCCACGATGGCCATTGCCCCAGCGGCGAGCTTGTAGGTCAAGGGGGGCAGGGCTACGTCTTGCCAGCCGAACAAGCCCCACCCGCCACGTACCCAGGTTGCGTACAGGGGCAGGGATGTGAGGCCGCCGAGGGCAGCGCGGTGTGGGATGTAGAAATGGACCAGGTAGCTGACGAAGTGAGCCACCTGGAAGGGCTGAGGTCGAACCCCGGGGGCGAGAGGTACCACCGGGTTGATTGCAGGCCTGGACAGCGCCCGGGCCACGGCCAACCAGCCCAACACAGGGAGCACGAGGGCCAGCGCGGCCCCGGCCAGGCGTCGGGCGACGGCGGCCCGCTGTGCCGGCTCGCGCCGCCACAAGCCCAGGGCCAGGGCGGTCAGGGTGGCCGGAATCAGCGCGTACCCGGTGGCCTTGGTCAGGATCGCCGCCGCCGTCAGCGCGCACAGGACCGCCGCGTCCGATGCCCGCCCGGCACGCTTGATTACCCTCACGCCCATCCACAGGACCAGCGTCCACAGGGCGACCTCCATCGCATCGGGGTTGACGCTGGTCAGGATGAACGTCTGCATGGGAAGCAGGCCCACGCTGCCCGCGCACAGCAGCTGGATCAGCCGTCGGCGGTGAAACAGCTCTCCGGCCAGCAGCCACGCCGCCGCCACCGTGGTCAGCAGCAGGGTCACATTGAAGACCCGCATCGCGTACAGGCGCGCGAAGGCCGTGCCCGATGAGCTCAGCCAATAGGGCAGGTCGTCGTAGAGGTAGAACAGCGGGGGGTTGGCCTGAGCGGTGTTGCCGCCACCGCCGTCAGACCGGGAGGGGTTACGGGCGGCTTGGCGCAGGTAGCGCTGCTCGGCGACGTGGCTCCAGGCCGGCGTGACCTGCTGGGGGTGGAAGATCAGCGGGAGCGTGTTGTCCGCCCTGAGAGCCAGCGCTAGGTCGGATGAATAACCCGCACGGGCGGCGTTGCCAGGTAGCGCGAAACTCTCGGCCAGCGATTGGGCGTACGCGTAGTGCCAGTTCTCGTCCGGGGTCTGCCACGGCGGGACCAGCAACGCCCAGGTCACGCCCAGCACTGTCATCGCCACCAGCAGCGCGGCCAGAGGGTGAATGGCGATCCGGCGGGCGGGTGGACGGGACGCGGCTAGGTCCGACATGGCGTCAGAGGCTAAGTGCGACGACGGCATCGAGCTTGGGTCGCGCGGGCTCAGTCCGGGCGGCGCGCGGCGGCGTGCAGAAAGTCGCCCCCGCCGCGGGCGGCGTCCAGCACTCCGGCCACCGCGCCCACTGGTACCGAGATCGCGTAGCCGGCCAGCAAGGCCGCCCCCTGCTCGGTCACCGGGCGTCCGAAGAGACGGAACTCGAGGCTCCAGGTGGTGGTGATGAGCGGGGTGGCCGGCCGGATCTCGAGGTCGACAAAGCCCCCTGCGCTGATCGCCGAGCCCAGGCCGGCCGCGGTGAAGTGGGTGCGATGTCGCGGCAGCTCCAACGGGAACCAGTACTGGCCGAAGGCTCGGCGCTGCCAGGAGCTCCAGTTGGGCAGGATCACGGCCAGGCGGCCGCCCGGACGTAGCGCGGTGAGCACCCTCCGCAGCTCGGTGCGGGGCTCAGCCAGGTGCTCCAGCGAGTGGCGAAACACGACCGCGTCCAGTGACTCGGGAGCCAGGGTGACCGCCGACAGCGTCTGACCGAGAATGTGGGCGCCCCGCGCCACGGCCGAGGCGGCGGCCTGCGGGGAGGGTTCGATGCCCAGCACCCGCCAGCCCGCGGCGACCCAGGAGGCGGCCAGATCCCCGCGCCCACAGCCCACGTCCAGGAGCGTCCCCCGCGTCTTGGAGGCGCTCAGCGTGACCAGCGGAAAGCGCCGGTCGCGGAGGCGCTGCATACGGGCCACGGCCCGAGCCAGCCGGCGGCTGGGCACTTCGAACGGGGGATAGTCGGTGGGGTAGAAGCCGCCCAGCTCGCTCTCGGCGACCAGGGGCAACGTCGTCCCCGAGCCGCACCACTCACATTCGTGCACCGGCCAGCGCCCGGGGATCCTGTGCATTCGATCCGGGGCGATAACTGTTGGCGACGCCAGCAGCGGACCAGCGCAGGCCAGGCAAGCGGCCGCGGGGCTCACGCGCAGACGGGGGGCAGCGGGTTCACGCGTAGACCTGCCGCAGGCGCCACCAGAAAACGGGGCCTCCGGCCAAGGCGTAGAGCAGCCCAGCCAGCAGGCTGGTGATCGAGAGCTCTATGCCCGCTGCCGCCGAGGCGGCCAGGCTGCTGTGGCCGAACACGATCAAGGGACCGCCGGCGGCGCCGGCCCCGGGTCCGGCCAGCACGCTGGAGAGCACGCCGGCGGCGACGAACGTGGCCACGGCCTGGAGCAGGGAGGGGCGAAGCCCGACGGCATTGAGCACGATCAGCGTGCGTCCCACCTGGGTGAGGATGACCACTACCAGCAGCGATGCGACCACGGTGCGCTGGCGCGAGTG
>JALYZQ010000148.1 GCA_030948805.1 Actinomycetota bacterium
GAGTGACTGTGCGGCCGTCGGCCAGCTTGGCCTGGTGGTGAACCCACTGCCAGATTTGTGAGCGCGAGATCTCCGCAGTGGCTGCGTCCTCCATCATCGAGTTGATCGCGGCCGCTCCCCGCCCCCCGAGCCAGAAGGACACGTATTGAAAGCCGATGCTGACGTCGGTGCGCAGACCCTGGTCGGTGATCTCGCCGGGGGTGGCCGCCAGGTCGAGCAGCTCTTCGGCCGCCACGTGCACGTCGTCGCGCTGGCGCGCCAGCTGGTTGGGCGCTCCGTTCAGCCCTTTCTCAAACACCTCGCGGGCCACTGGAACCAGATCCGGGTGGGCCACCCAGGTGCCGTCGTAGCCCTGCTTGACCTCACGTTCCTTGTCGGCGCGCACCGCGGCCAGGGCCTTCTCATTGGCCTCCTCGTCCTTCCGGGAGGGAATCAGCGCCGCCATGCCGCCCATCGCGTGCGCGCCGCGGTGATGGCAGGTGGCGGCCAGCAGCTCGGTGTAGGCCCGCATGAAGGGCACGGTCATGGTCACGTCACCGCGGTCGGGCAGGACCATCTCCGGGCGCTCGGGGAAGCACTTGATGGCCGAGAAGATGTAATCCCAGCGACCGGCATTCAGTCCCGCTGAGTGCTCGCGCAGCTCATAGAGGATCTCATCCATCTCAAAGGCCGCCGGCAGCGTCTCAATCAGGACCGTGGCCTTGATTGTCCCGCGCTCGATCCCGGCGGCGTCCTGGGAGTACTGAAACACGTCGTTCCATAGCCGCGCCTCGAGGTGGGACTCCAACTTGGGCAGGTAGAAGTAGGGACCGCTGCCCCGGCGCAGCAGCCGCGACCCGCAGTGAAAGAAGAACAGCCCGAAGTCGAACAGCGACCCGGACACCGGCTCGCCGTCGACGAGCAGGTGGCGCTCGGGCAGATGCCAGCCGCGGGGGCGCACCAGCAGCGTGGCCGGCTCGGGCCCGAGCTCGTAGTGACGCCCGTCGGAGCCGTCGTAGGTGATCGTGCCCTCAATGGCGTCGCGCAGGTTGATGTGGCCCTCGACCATGTTGTGCCAGGTCGGAGCGTTGGCGTCCTCGAAGTCGGCCATGAACCCGTCGGCGCCCGAGTTCAGCGCGTTGATGACCATCTTGCGCTCGGTCGGGCCGGTGATCTCCACCCAGCGCTGCTGCAGATCGTCAGGCACGCGCGCAACCTGCCAGTCCCCATTGCGCACCTCCTCGGTGTCGGCCAGGAAGTCCAGCTGCTCGCCGTCGGCCAGCCGCGCGCGACGCTGTCCGCGGGCCCTGAGCAGCTCCGCACGCCGCGGGCCGAACTCCCGTTGCAGGGCGCCGATGAACTCCAGCGCCTCGGGGGTCAGAACGGGGTCAAAGCGGCGGCTCGTGGGTCCCTGCAGCTCCAGTCGCATTCCTGTGGCCATCGCCACCGATCCTCCCCCTCCGATCCGGGCCTCAAACTCGGCCCAGCGTTATCGTGCAGGCCATGGCAAGCCTGAGCGATTCCGAAGTCCGGGCCCTTCTGGAGCCCGCCAATTACGCCGTCGTCTCCACGCTGAACTCCGACGGCTCCGTGCTCAGCGCGGTGGCCTGGATCAGCCTGGAGGGAGATGAGCTGGCCGTCAACAGCGCCCGCGGGCGACAGTGGCCGACCAACCTGGAGCGCGATGCCCGCATCACCGTGCTCGTCTTCCCGGCCGATAACCCGTATGAGTACGTCGAGGTTCGTGGCACCGCTGCTGGCTCGCGCGATGACGCCGACGATCACATCAACCGCCTGGCCAAGAAGTACATCAACCAGGATGAGTACCCGTTCCGCCAGCCCGGCGAAGATCGGATCAAGTACGTGATCAGCCCGGAGCGCGTCCGCCACCAAAAGCAGGGCTAGTGCCGCTAACCCTGGCGCCGTCTGGCGCCCTCAGGCGCCGTGGCACTTCTTGAACTTCTTGCCCGAGCCGCACCAGCAGGGATCGTTTCGGCCGATCTGCTCGGCCTCATCGACTCGGCGCTGCTCAACCGGCTGAAAGCCCGGGCCCTCCTCCTCGGCGGCGTAACCCTCGGGGCTGGCGCCTGCGGCCGCGGCCATGGCTAGGGCGCCGGGCTGGGCAGCCGAGCCGCCTGAGTAGCTGACGCGGCCCCCGCCGGTGGCCGAGCTGCGCGCGGGATCCGAACGCCGGGGCGGCGCCTGGGGCGGCCCTCCGTTGCCGTCCTCCAACGTCACCTCGACGTGGAAGATGAGACGCGCAAAGTCGCCCCAGATGCTGTTCATCAGGTCGCGGAAGAGCTCAAAGGCCTCGTTCTTGTAGGCCACCAGCGGCTCGATCTGGGCAAAGCCGCGTAGATGGATGCCCTCGCGCAGGTAGTCCATGTCATACAGATGCTCCTGCCAGCGCTGGTCGATGATCTGCAGCAGCAGGAAGCGCTCGACGTGGCGCATGAGCTCTTCGCCGAGCTCGTGCTCGCGCCCGTCGTAGTTGGCCAGCGCCTCCTCCTGCAGACGCAGGATCAGATCCTCGCGATCGAGCTGGGAGGGGTCGATGGCGGCCAGTCCGTCTGAAGGGGTGAAGATCTCCTCGACGCGCCGCATCAGTTCCTCGACGTCCCAGTCCTCGACGAAGTCGCCGACTGTGTACTCGCCGACCAGCCGGTCGATCAGGTTGACGATCTCCTCACGGGCGGCGGCCGACATGTCACGGCCCTCCAGCACCTCATCGCGGTAGGTGTAGATGATCTCGCGCTGCTGGTTGAGGACATCGTCGTACTCCAGGGTGTGCTTGCGCATGAGGAAGTGCTGCTCCTCGACCTTCTTCTGCGCCTTCTCGATCTGCTTGGAGAGCATGCCGGCCTCGATCGGCTCCTCGTTGCCCTCCTCGTCGGTACCGCCCAGCCGGTCGAGGATCTTGTAGATCCGCTCGCCCGCGAACAGCCGCACGAGCTCATCCTGGGCCGAGAGGAAGAAGCGGCTCTCCCCGGGGTCACCCTGACGGCCTGAGCGGCCGCGCAGCTGGTTGTCGATGCGCCGTGACTCATGGCGCTCGGTGCCCAGGATGAACAGGCCACCGGCCTCCAGGACCTGCTCGCGCTGGGCGCTGATGCGCTCATCGATCGTGGGGAGAACCTTGGCGTAGTGCTCGTCGTAGTCGGGCATGCCGGGGGCCAGCCCCAGCTTGGCCACCTCCAGCGCAGCCAGGTGCTCGGCGTTACCGCCCAGCTTGATGTCCACGCCGCGGCCGGCCATGTTGGTGGCGATCGTCACCGCGCCGGGGGCTCCCGCCTCGGCGATCGTCTCCCCCTCTCGCTCGGCGAACTCCGGCTTGGCGTTGAGCACCGAGTGCTTGATCCCCTTCTTGGTCAGCTGGGCCGAGATCGTCTCTGAGACCTCGACGGAGATGGTGCCCAGAAGGATCGGCTGTCCGGCCGCGTGGCGGGTCTCGATCTCCTTGACCACCGCGGCCCACTTGCCCTCCTGGGTCTTGTAGACCTGATCGTTGCGATCAGCGCGGATCATGTCCCGGTTGGTGGGAACCTGGACCACGGGCAGCTTGTAGATCTTCATGAACTCGGTCGCCTCGGTGAGGGCGGTACCGGTCATCCCGGATAGCTTGTCGTACATGCGGAAGTAGTTCTGCAGCGTGACCGTGGCCATCGTCTGGTTCTCTTCCTGAACCCGGACGCCCTCCTTGGCCTCCACGGCCTGGTGCAGGCCTTCTGACCAGCGGCGGCCTTCGAGGATCCGGCCGGTGAACTCGTCGATGATCTTGACCTCGCCGTCGATCACCGCGTAGTCGTCGTCGCGCTTGTACAGCGACTCGGCCTTCAGGGACTGGATCAGGTGGTTGACCAGAGGGCCGTTCTCAGCCCGGTAGAGGTGGTCGATGCCCATGAAGCGCTCGGCCTTGGCCACGCCCTGCTCGGTGATGGCCACCGTCTTGTGCTTCTCATCGAACTCGTAGTCGAAGTCGGCCACGAACTCCTTCTTGGCCCGCGGGTCCATCCCGTCGGGGGTCTTGCCTGGCTTCATCCGCGGGGCCAGGCGAGCGAACTTGGCGTACAGATCAGCGGCCTGCTCAGGCGCGCCCGAGATGATCAGCGGCGTGCGCGCCTCGTCGATGAGGATGTTGTCCACCTCGTCGACGATCCCGAACGTGTGGTAGGGCGACTGGCCCTCCTCGGGCTTGGGGCGGCCGCCGTGCTGGACCTTCTCCTCCAGTGACTGGGCCATGTTGTCGCGCAGGTAGTCAAAGCCGAACTCCGAGTTGGTCCCGTAGGTCACGTCGGCGGCGTAGGCGTCGCGCTTCTCCTCGTAGGGCTGCATGTTCTGCAGCACGCCCACCGACACCCCGAGCTGGTCGTAGATGGGCTTCATCCACAGCGCGTCGCGGCGGGCCAGGTAGTCGTTGACGGTGACCAGGTGCACGCCGCGGCCCGCGAGTGAGTTGAGCACCACGGCCAGGGTCGCGGTCAGCGTCTTGCCCTCGCCGGTCTTCATCTCGGCGATGCAGCCGTCGTGCAGCACCATGCCGCCGATCAGCTGCACGTCGAAGTGGCGCATGCTCATCGAGCGCTTGCCGGCCTCGCGCACGAGGGCAAAGCACTCATAGAGCAGGTCGTCCAGGGACTCGCCGTTGCTGGCGCGTTCGCGCAGCTCGTCGGCCGAGGCCCGCAGCTCCTCATCGGTGTAGTGCTCGAGCTCGGGCTCAAAGCCGTTGATGCGTGACACACGCTGCTCGTAGGTTTTGAACTTCTTGGCTTCGCCCATGCGAAGCGCGCGGTCCAGGAAGGACATGAAGCTAGGGTAGCGCGGCCGAGGCCGCCGTCAGGCCGCCGGTGAGACGTCCCCCGAAGGCTCAGCCGGAGCAGTGGATGACGCGTCCGTTGGAGGCTGAACCGGAGCCTCAGCCGCGGCTCGGGCGGCCCGGCGGCGGCGGCGCTTGACCCGGTGGCGCTTCACTTGCACGGCCAGCTCATCCGAGCACAGGTTGATCGAATGCATCATGTCCCGCGAGGCGTCCCGGGCCCGCAGCGTCACCCCCTTGAGATGCAGGGTGACCTCCGCCACCTGGGACTCGGCGATCGCCGGGTTGCGCTCCTGCCACAGCTCCACCTCGAGCTCGGCGAGCTCTGACACCTGGCTGGCCACCTTCCGGAAGCGCTTGACGACGTGCTCGTGCACATCGTCTGAGACGGTCAGGTTACGGCCCTTGACCTCAATTCGCATCCGCCGACCTCCTGCGTCTGGACGTTGCTCTATGTGGGAGTTCGAGGTTATTCCCAGCGCTCGATTTTGTCGAGCAGTCAGAATGTCCAAAGTTGCCTCAGAGCGCTACTCCACAGATTTCCTGGACGCTGGAGCCGACGGTGCTGGTCGGCGTGGCGCTGCTGGCCGTGCTCTACGCCCTGGCCTGGCGGCGCGGGTATTCGGCGCCCGCGGGAGCGCACCGGCCCCGGCTGCGCCACGCCGTGCTCTTCAGCGGCGGGCTGATCGTCATCCTGGCCGCGCTGGTCTCCCCGATCGACTCCCTGGGCGACCAGTTGATGCTCATGCACATGCTCCAGCACATCCTGCTGCTGGACATCGCTCCGATCCTGCTCATCCTCGGGCTCAGCAAGGTCCTCCTGCGCCCGGTCACGCGGCGCCTGAGTGCCGTCGAGCGCCGCGCCGGTCCCCTGGCCCACCCCGCATTCGCGGTCATGGTCTACGCGGGGGTCATGTGGGCCTGGCACGTGCCGGCCATGTACGACGCCGCGCTGAACAACACCGCCGTGCACAGCCTGGAGCACCTGTGCTTCGCCGCCGCCGGCACCCTTTACTGGTGGCACGTGCTGTCCCCGATCCGAGGCCGGATGCGCCTGGACGGAATGGGTCCGATTGCCTACATGGTCTCGACCAAGCTGCTGGTCGGAGCGCTGGGGATCGCGATCGCCTTCGCGCCGGCCTCCTTCTATCCCTTCTACTCCCACCATCCCCACTACTGGGGCCTGTCGCCGTCCGAGGATCAGTCGATGGCCGGACTGCTCATGGCCCTGGAGCAGTCGGTGGTCATGGGCGTGGCCCTAGTGTGGCTGTTCGTGCGCATGCTCACCGAGTCCGAGCGCGAGGCCCAGCGCGCTGAGCGCTTCGAGGTCGCGTAGCCACCACCGAGAGCGGGCGCCCGGGAGCGATCAGCCTGCGGCGGCCGACACCTCGCCGGAGACGAGCATCGCCGCACCGATCCCTCCGCTGTGGTCCCCCAGCCCCGCCACCCGGACCGCGGGCGGCCGCGTGTCGTTGAACAGGTGGGGGTGCATCTCGACCGAGATCCGCTCGGCCATCGACTGCCCGAAGCGCACGCCCAGCCCGCCCCCCAGGATGACGGCCTCGATGTCGAGCAGGTTGATCGCCGAGGCGATGCCGGCTCCCAGGGCTTTGATCGCTCGCTCGACGAGCTCGGTGGCAAGCTGATCCTCGTGGTCCAGGGCCTGGGCCCACACGGCGCTGGTCAGCCGCGTGCGCCCGCGCTCCTTCATGAACTTGAACAGATCGGTGTCGGCGCCCTTGTCGACTTTCCGGCGGGCGCGGACCTCCATCGCCCCCCGGCCGGCGTAGGCCTCCAGGCAACCGCGCCGGCCGCACGGACAGCGGGCACCGTTGCGGCGCACCACCGTATGGCCGATCTCCCCGGCCCCGCCACGCCCCAGCCACGGCTCGCCGTTGAGGATCAGGCCCCCACCGACACCGGTGCCCCAGAACACGCCCAGTACCGAGTCATACGGCCTGCCCGCCCCGAGCTGGAACTCGGCTTGCGTGGCCACCTGCACGTCGTTGCCGAGTACCACCTTGGCACCCAGGTGCTCAGACAGCACCGCCGCCAGGGCAAAGGGTCTCTCCCAGTCGTTCAGGTTGCCGGCGTTGGCCACCGTGCCGGCCTGCTCGTCGACGTCCCCCGGGGAGCCGACCCCCACGCCGGTGAGCTCGGAGCTCGGTATGCCCGCGTCCTTGGCCGCCGCCTGCATCGCGCTGGCCATCTCAGCGGCCACCGCGCTCGGACCGCCCTGCGTGGGCGTCGGCTCGCGCGCCTGACCCACGACCTGGTGTTGGACGTCGACCACGACCGCCTCGATCTTGGTCCCTCCCAGATCGATCCCACCGGTCAGCTGTCCCTGGCCCTCCATGCTCAGGCGCGCAACGCTACCTCACAACGACCCCCAGGGTGGCTTGAGAGCACCAAGAGATCGCGCCGCTAGCCCCAGGACTCCCGGTAGTGCTCCTGCTCGGCGGTGGGTTCGTCAATCGACACTCCCAGCGCCTCGAGCTTGAGCCGGCCCACCTCGCGGTCGATCGCCGCCGGCACCGGGTGCACGCCGGGACCGAGCTCGGCGCTGCGGCCGACCAGCTCCTCGACGCTCAGGGCCTGCAAGGCGAAGGAGACGTCCATGACGGCAGCGGGATGCCCCTCCGCGGCGGCTAGGTTGACCACCCGGCCACCGGCCAGCAGGTTCAGCCGTCGTCCGTCGGCCAGGGTGTGCTCCTCGACCAGTGCTCCGACCTCGCGCACCCCTCCGGTGGCCAGTCGCCGCAGCTCCTCGAGGTCGAGTTCGACGTCGAAATGTCCGGCGTTGGCCAGTATCGCCCCATCCTTCATGCGCTGAAAATGCTCACCGTGGAGCACTCGGCGCGATCCGGTCACGGTCACGAACACGGCTCCTCGCTGGGCGGCGGCCAGCGCCGGCATGACCTCATACCCGGCCATGCGGGCCTCCAGGGCGCGCAGCGGGTCCACTTCGCACACGATCACCACGGCTCCGGCCCCCCGGGCCCGCTCGGCCACCCCCTGCCCAGCCCACCCGTAGCCCAGGACAACGACCGTGGTGCCGGCCAGGAGCACCCCGGTGGCGCGCACGATCCCGTCCAACGCCGACTGACCGGTGCCGTGACGGTCGTTGAGGGCGCGTTCAGTCCGGGCCTCATTGACGGCCAGCACCGGACAGCGCAGGGAGCCCTCCTGCTCAAGCCGGCGCAGGCGAACCAGGCCGGTGGCGGTCTCCTCAGTGCCGCCGATCAGGTTGGCCACCAGCTCGCCGCCGCGAGCGTGGGCGGTGATCAGCAGGTCGGCGCCGTCGTCCAGCGTGACCTGGGGCTCGGTGGCCAGCAAGGCCAGCACATGCTCGACGTAGGTGTCGAGGTCCTCGCCGCGCACTGCTCGAACCTCCACCCCGTCCTGCACGACCAGCGCCGCGGCCACGTCATCCTGGGTGGAGAGCGGGTTGGCCGAGCACAACGCCACCTGTGCCCCCCCGGCCCGCAGGCAACGCACCAGATTGGCCGTCTCGGCGGTGACGTGCAGGCAGGCGGCGATCCGGACGCCGGTCAGGGGCGGCTGGGCCGTGAAGCGGTCGCGGATCCGCGCCAGCACCGGCATCTGGCCACCGGCCCAGCTGATCCGAGCCTCGCCCTGAGCCGCCAGCGCCAGATCAGCTACGTCGTGAGGCGGAACCGACGTCTGGGCCATGACCGGCCGGTGTCGCTAGTAGCGATAGTGCTCGGACTTGTAGGGGCCCTGCGCCGGCACACCGAGATAGGAGGCCTGCCCGGGCGTCAGCTCGGTCAGCCGCACTCCCAGCGCGTCCAGGTGCAGTCGCGCCACCTTCTCGTCCAGGTGCTTGGCCAGCGTGTAGACCTTCTTGTCATAGCTCTCGTTGTGTCCGAAGAGCTCGAGCTGGGCCATCACCTGGTTGGTGAAGGAATTGGACATCACGAAGCTGGGATGGCCGGTGGCGTTGCCCAGGTTCAGCAGCCGGCCCTCGGAGAGAACGATGATCGTGCGCCCGCCTGGGAACACCCACTCGTCGACCTGGGGCTTGATGTTGATCCGCCCGATGCCGTCGATGCGCGACAGGCCGGCAATGTCGATCTCGTTGTCGAAGTGGCCGATGTTGCCCACGATCGCCTGGTGCTTCATCTGTGTCATGTGCTGGGCCGTGATCACGTCCTTGTTGCCGGTGGCGGTGATGAAGATGTCGGCCGTGCCGAGCACGTCCTCCAGGCGCACTACCTGGTATCCGTCCATCGCCGCCTGGAGCGCGCAGATCGGATCGATCTCGGTCACGATCACTCGCGCGCCCTGGCCCCGCAGTGACTCCGCGCAGCCCTTACCGACGTCCCCGTAGCCGCAGACGACGGCGACCTTGCCGCCGATCAGCACGT
>JALYZQ010000159.1 GCA_030948805.1 Actinomycetota bacterium
CGCCAGCTCACCGACGATGACATCCGCTACCGAGCCCTGCACGATCCTCTGACCGGGCTGCCCAACCGCCTGCTGTTCATCGACCGTCTGGAGCACACGATCGAGCGTCTGCGCCGCCGGCGCTCGCTGACCGCGATCCTCGTCCTCGACCTCGACCGCTTCAAGCTGGTCAACGACAGCCTCGGTCACAAGGTGGGCGACGAGCTGCTGGCGGCCGCCGCGCCGCGCCTCAAGCAGGCCGTACGGGCCAGTGACACGGTGGCGCGCTTCGGCGGCGACGAGTTTGGGGTTCTGCTCGAGGAGATCGCCGGCGAGCACGAGGCGATCGACATGGCCCAGCGCATCGCCAGCGTGTTCACCCGCCCCTTCGTGCTGGAGGGAAACGAGCACTTCGTCACGGTGAGCATCGGCATCTCCCTGGCCGAGGGTGGGGAGCTGGCCGAGGACCTGATCCGAGACGCTGACGCGGCCATGAACCGGGCCAAGGAGCGCGGCCGAGCCCGCTACGAGCTCTTCGACGAGGCCATGCGCGGGCGGGCCATATCCCGTCTGCGAGTCGAGAATGACCTGCGCCGGGCGCTCGAGCGTGACGAGCTGACCCTCGAGTACCAGCCCGTGGTCTCATTGACCGACGGCTCGATAGTCAGCGTCGAGGCGCTGATCCGCTGGCAGCATCCCACGCGCGGGCTGATCGCCCCCGCCGACTTCATCCCCGTGGCCGAGGAGAACGGGCTCATCGAGCCGATCGGTCGCTGGGTGCTCGAGCACGCGTGCCGGCAGGGTGCCCGCTGGCACCGCGACAGGCCCGACTCCCCTCCGATATCGATCGCCGTCAACCTGTCGGCGGTCCAGGTGGCCAACCACAACCTGGCCGACACCGTCGCCTCCTCTCTGCGCGGCTCGGGTCTGGAGCCGGCCTGCCTGACGCTGGAGATCACCGAGAGCGTGATGCTGGCTGACGCCGAGGGCCTGACCGACGTGCTGAACGCGCTCAAGGCGATCGGCGTGCGGCTGGTCCTGGACGACTTCGGCACCGGCTACTCCTCCCTGTCCTATCTGACCCGCCTGCCACTCGATGCGGTGAAGGTCGACCGCTCGTTCATCGACGGGCTGGGCACCGAGCCGCGGGACACGGCCATCACCGAGGCGATCGTGGCCATGTCCCACGCGCTGTCGCTCCAGGTGGTCGCCGAGGGCGCGGAGAACTCCCTGCAGGTCACCGAGCTGATCCGCCTGGGCTGTGACCTGGTCCAGGGCTTTCACTTCTTCCGGCCCGGCCCCGCGGATGAGATCACCCGGATGCTCGCCTGCGACCCGCGGTGGCTGGGCGCCGCGGCCCTGCGCTAGCGCTAGCCCAGCTCCCCCGATAGCCCTACGGGTTCTCGGGCATGGCACCATCTCGGCATGAACCCGCCCGGCACCGAGCTGCCCCGCCGCCGGCGCCAGCTCAATTGGGAGCTCATAACGTGCGGCATCCGGGGTCATGTGCTGACCGGTCGCGACGTCGAGCAAGCGCGTGATCACGACGCCCTGCTGATCCGCGACCGCGGCGGATTGCGCTGGCACCGGTGCCTGCGCTGTGACACCTGGATGGCGCTGCCTCTGCCCCGGACCGCGTCGCGCCCTCACCTGCCCGACCGCTCAGAGATCGTCGTCCCGACGCGTGGCCAGGCGCTGCGCGACCGCATCGTCCTGAGGCTGATCTCGATCGATCGCGCCCTGCACTTCCTGGTCCTCGCGCTGCTGGGCGCGGCAGTCCTGCTGTTCGCCTCCGATCGCGCCCACCTCAGGGCAGGCTTCTATCGCGTCCTGACCGCCATTCAGGGTGGCGTGGCCGGCGGACCCGTGCAGGGGACCGGTCACGTGGGGCTGATCCACGATCTCGATCGCCTGTTCACGCTGCGCACGGGCACTTTGCAGGCGGTGGGCTTCGCCCTACTGGCCTACGCCGTGCTCGAGGGCGTCGAGGCCATCGGTCTGTGGCTGGCCAAGCGCTGGGCCGAGTACCTGACCTTTGTCTCCACCAGCCTGCTGCTGCCCTTCGAGATCTACGAGATCATCCACAAGGGCACGGTGACCAAGGTGATCGGCTTTTTGATCAATCTTGCCGTGGTCATCTTTCTGCTGTTTCGCAAGCGGCTGTTCGGACTCCGCGGCGGGGCCGCCGCTGACCGCGCCGAGCGCGAAAGCGACAGCGGCTGGCCCGCGGTGGAGCGGGCCACCCTCGACGTGCCCACCGCACCGGCGGGGAGCGCCACCGAGACCGTCGCGTGAGCTCGCCCCGTGCCGCATCCGACCACGAGACCGTCGAGGTGGAGCTGGGACAGGTCGGACGTGCCCTGGCCCGGGCCTTGCCCAGCGCATCGCGCAACCCCGTGCGCGCACTGGACGCGCGGGCCATGGAGCTGGCCTCCGGCGACCAGGAGCTACGGGCGGCGCTGTTTCGCTTCGTCGACGTAGCCCCGGCCTGTCGCTCGCTGGATGACCTGGCCCGCCATCTCACCGGCTTCCTAGCCGAGGTGCCAGAGACTCCGCCCCCGCTGGCTGCGGCCATGCGCATCTCCCACACCCGTGCCGGCCGAGCCGCGCTGGGTGCGGCCGCCGCGGGTGGCGTTCGCCATCTGGCCCACCGCTTCATCGTCGGCGAGAGCCCCTCAGGGGCCCTCGGGGTTTTGCGCGGCCTCTGGGAGCAAGGGGTGGCC
>JALYZQ010000175.1 GCA_030948805.1 Actinomycetota bacterium
ACGTGAAGTGGTCCTGGCTCAGCCAGCGAAGAAACGCTCGCGACTCGGAGGCCTCCTGCGCGTCCACCCCGGGCACCGGCGTGTCCAGCTCAGCGGCCAGAGCCGCCGTCTTGGCCTGCATCAAAGCCCAGTCCACCACGGCGACCCGGGCCTCCTCCAGCACCAGCTCCACGCCCGCCTGAAGCACGGCCAGCCGGTCGGAGTCCGACTGGCGCCTGACCTCGGCGTGGATCACCGACTCGCTGGTCGCCCCGGGCGCGTCGGACCCGTGCTCGAGCACCTCGACCAGGACTCCGTCCGCGTCGCGAACGACGCGCATGACGGGGTGGATGATGAGCTCGATGGCGTATCCCTGGCGGCTGAGCTCCATCGTGACCGAATCGACCAGGAACGGCATGTCGTCAGAGACGACCTCCACCACCGTGTAGGGCGAATGCCAGCCGTCGCCCTCCATGTCGGGGTTGTAGACGCCCACCTTGGCCTCGCCGGGCGCGCGCTGGCTGGCCCGCCTCCAGTGAGCGACGACGGACCCGCAGAGATCGAGGGGGTTGCGGTCACGCAGATCCTGCTCGGGGACCCACTGGTAGTACTGGCGCGCGAACTCCTCGTACGTGGCCGGCGGCTGGCCCGCCAGGCGCTCACGCACGCACCCTTCCAGCGCCTCGATCATCCCCAGTCCAGGGCCTCCGGCCTTTACGGCCATGCCGACACTGCCTTTCTCCTTCTCGCTCCGGACTGAAAACCTACCCCTCTGGTCGGCCTCGGCGCATCAATGCAGGCAAACCTGCTCAGACACTCCCCGTCTGGTGCCGGGGCTGGCCTGCGGGCAGCCGTTCAAGGCACGGACCGTGACTGCCGACTTAAAGGTTCATGACGGGACTGTCGTTGCGGCGTGCCGCTGCTCTGATCGCGGTTCCCGTCGCGTTGATCGCCTGCGGGGTGTTCGCCACCGCCGCCTTTGAGCGCGGCAGCGCTCAGCACGCCGGTCAGCAGGAGCAGGCCGGACAGACTCTGCTCACCGGGATGCTGGACCAGGAGACGGGGGCACGCGGCTTCTTCCAGACCGGCCAGACGCGGTTTCTGGCGCCCTTCTCCGCGGGTCGAACCGAGTTCCTGGCCGCCCTGGCCCGAGAACGCGCGCTGTCGGCCGGCGACGGCCCACTGCAGGCGTCTCTGGATCAGCAGGCCCAGCTGTTTCAGGGATGGCACGCATCGGTCTCGGCCCAGATCACCCGGCTGCTGAGCACCGGTCAGCGCCCCTCGGTCGCCACCGATGTTCAGAGCAAGGCCACGATGGACGAGTTCCGCCAGCTCAACAACCTGTTCGCCACCCAGTTGACGATGCGGCGCAATCACGCCCTCTGGCTGGCCACGTGGCTGGCGGTGGGAGTTGCCGTGCTCCTGTCCGTCGTGCTGTTTATCAGCGGCCTGGCCCTCACGCGACGCGCCGCCCGGCGCGATACCGCGCGCTTGTACCGTCAGCAGGAGCTGCGCGAGTTGCTTCAAGTCTCCGACTCCGAGGCGGAGTCCCAGCTGCTGCTGATGCGCCACGTGCAGCGAAGCCTGCGCGGCTCGGGCGCGGCCGTCCTGAACCGCAACAGCAGTGACGATCGCCTGGAGGTCCACCTCAGCGACAGCGGCGGCGCTGGCGCCCTGGCCGAGCTCCAGACCGGCTCGCTCAAGCCCCGATCGTGCCTGGCCGTGCGGCTGAGCCAATCTCATCGTCACCGGCCCACCGACGAACCCCTGCTGCGCTGCGAAGCCTGCGGGCAGCTGGCCGCCGACGTGGTCTGTGAGCCCCTGCTGGTCAGCGGCCAGGTGATCGGCTCGGTCGTGGTGGCCCGCGATCAGGAGATCACCGACGCCGAGGCGGAGTTGCTGCACGAATCGGTGGCCTTGGCCGCGCCGATCCTCGGCAACCAGCGCAACCTGGCCGTGGCCGAGATGCGCGCCGCCAGTGACGCCCTCACCGGGCTGCCCAACCGGCGGGCCGCCGATGAGACGCTCAAGCGGATGGCCGCCCACGCCGGACGCACCGTGGCCCCGCTGTCAGCCGTGCTGCTCGATCTCGACCATTTCAAGCAGGTCAACGACCTGCACGGCCATGAGCGCGGCGACCGGGCGCTGGCCACGGTCGGCCAGGTCCTCCAGGGCAGCGTGCGGGCCAGCGACTTCGCCGCCCGCTACGGGGGTGAGGAGTTCCTGCTCCTGTTGCCCGGAACCGACCGACGCGGCGCCACGGAGCTGGCGGAGAAGATCCGCCGCGCGCTGGAGCGGGTCGAGCTGCCCGACATCGGCACCCTTACGGCGAGCTTTGGCATCGCCACGCTACCTGACGACGCCGCGGACCCCGAGCATCTGGTCCGCAAGGCCGACCGGGCCCTGTATGCCGCCAAGGCGCTGGGGCGCAACCGGGTCGAGGTGGCCACGCCGGCCGGTGGATCGGAGCTTTCCGGACCGGAGCTTCCGGGCGCTCTCTAGCCTTTGCGGCGATGGACGCTCCCCTCTGGCGGCGCTATGCGCTGTCTGTGCTGGTGGCCGGTTGCCTGCTGGCCGGGATGGTCATCTTCGTCAACGGCCACAACACCGACTCAAACCCCTCGACCAATCCGGCCACGGCGGTGCGCGCGAACCGCGAGGCCGAGATCCTTGTGGCGCAGGACCAGGCGCCGCGGAGCGCGCGGCTAGAAACCGGATCTCCGGCGGTCGGGGCCCTGGAGCGTGCGATCCATGCTCGCCTGGCCGCTCAGGTAGCCGGTGGCGCGATCCCCGGCCCGCTGGCG
>JALYZQ010000198.1 GCA_030948805.1 Actinomycetota bacterium
GGGAGCGGGCCGAGCTGCCGGTCGCACGGGCCGGCTCCTGGGATCTCGACCGCCTGGCCAGCGAGCTTCGGGCCGATGCCGTGGAGCTGATAGACGTCCGTGAGCCGAGTGAGTGGGCGCTGGGCCATGTCCGCGGCTCAGTCCACGTCCCTCTGCACCGACTGCGCGACATCTCGTCGCTGGCCATCCCCGATAGCGGCCGGCCTACGGCGGTGGCCTGCGCGGCCGGTGCGCGCGCGGCATTCGCGGCCAGCCTGCTGCGCCGCTCTGGACGCCGGGACGTGATGCGGGTCGACGGGGGCGGCATTCCCGATCTCGGCGCTCGCGGACTTGAGCTCGAGCCGGGCCTGGACTAAAAGCCAGATCAGCGGCGCCAGTCCACCGGACCGGCGATCAAGGTGTGGCTACCCAGCTGGCGCCCCAGGTGGCTCTGCATCATGCGCGCGCACGCGATCAGCGCCTCCAGATCGACTCCGGTCTCGATTCCGCTCTCGTGCAACATCGAGACGACGTCCTCGGTGGCCACATTCCCCGTGGCCCCGGGCGGCACGGGGCAGCCCCCCAGCTCGCCGAAGCTGGACTCGAAGGAGCGGATCCCGGCCTCGGCGGCCGCGTATACATTGGCCAGACCCTGCCCCCGCGTGTTGTGGAAGTGGGCCGTGAGCTCGACCTCAGCCAACTCGGTGCGTGCGGCGGTGAAGAAGTCCGCCACCTGTCGCGGGTTGGCCATCCCCGTGGTGTCCCCGAAGCCGATCTCCTGGGCGCCGGCGGCGGCCAGCCGCCGGGCGATCGCGAACACTCGCGCGGGGTCCACATGACCCTCGTAGGGACAGCCGAAGGCCACGCTGATGACTCCCTCGCAGCGCAGGCCGGCCTCCCGCGCTCGCGGGAGCACGCCCTCCAAGGCGGTCAATGACTCCGCTACCGACCGGTTTACGTTCTTGCGGTTGTGGGTCTCGGAGGCGGAGAGGAAGACGTTTATCTCGTCGAAGCGGTCTCGGACGGTCAGAGCGTTGTCCAGTCCGCGCTGGTTGGGAATCAGCACCCCGCGGCTGACCCCGGGCGGCACGTCGATCGCGTTCAGGACGTCCACTGCGTCGGCCAGCTGTGGGATCACGTCGGAGCGCACGAAGCTCGTGACCTCCAAGCGCTTGAGCCCGGTCCGGGCCAGGGCGTCGATCAGGTTCACCTTGACTTCGGTGGGGATGATCTCGGGCTCGTTCTGAAACCCGTCGCGTGGCCCGACCTCCCGGATCGTTGCCTTGATGATCGGTGTCTGGCTCATCCGGCCGCGGCAGCTCAAGCGCCCAGCGCGCGGGCGATGACCATCTGCTGGACCTCGTCTGTCCCTTCGCCGATCGTGAGGATCTTGGCGTCGCGGTAGAAGCGACACACCGGGTACTCCTCGATGTATCCGTAGCCCCCGTGGATCTGCACCGCCTCCTCCGTGGCCCGTACGGCGAGACGCCCGGTCTTGAGCTTGGCCTGCGCAGCGGTGAGGGCGAAATCCCGGCCCTCGTCTTTGAGCCAAGCGGCCTTGTAGGTCAGCAGGCGCGCCGCCTCGATCTCGGTGGCCAGATCGGCCAGCTTGACCTGAATGGCCTGGAACTTGGCGATCGGCCGGCCGAAGGCCCGGCGCTCCCGGGCGTAGGCCAGCGCTTGGTCAAGGGCGCCCTGGGCGAGGCCCACTCCCATCGCCGCCACCCCGATGCGACCGATGTCGAGCACGCGCAGGAACTGGCGGAAGCCATCGCCCTGACGACCGAGGAGATTCTCGGCCGGCACTCGGCAGTCGCTGAACATCAACGGTCGGGTGTCCGATGCGTTCCAACCCATCTTGCGGTAGGGCTCGCCCTGTTCGTAACCCGGCGTGCGCTGGGCCACGATGAAGTTGGAGATCTCCTCGGGGCCCGTGCGGGCGGTGATGCAGACGACACCCGATATGTCAGTCCCCGCGTTGGTGATGAACTGCTTGGCACCGTTGATCACCCAGTCCCCGTTAACCGGGGCGGCCTTGGTCTGTGTGTTGCCTGCGTCCGAGCCGGCCTCGGGCTCGGTCAGCCCAAAGGCCCCGAGGATTTGACCGGAGCACAGCTGGGGCAGCCATTCGTCCTTCTGGTCTTGGCTGCCGAACAGATAGATCGGTTGGGTGCCCAGCGAGGTGTGGGCGCACAGCGTGATCGCGACGCTGGAGTCGACCCGGGTGAGCTCCTCGACGGCGATGGCGTACTGGAGCGTTGTGCCCCCCGCCCCACCGTCGGATTCGGGAAACGGAATCCCCATCCAGCCGAGCTCGGCCATCTTGGCCACGATCTCGTAGGGAAAGGTCTTGGTCCGATCAAGCTCACCGGCCGCTGGGGCCACCTCGGCCTCGGCGAATTCCCTCACTGTCCGCTGCAGCAGCTGGGTCTCGTCGTCGAGGCCGAAGAACATGAGCAGAGGATCCTATCCGCCGCAGGTGGCGAGACCGAACGTCTGTTCAGATAGCGTTTCACCACTGTGTCCCCGGCTCAGCCGCGCCACGCGGCGACCCGGTGTGTACAACGCCTGCCGCCCCAGAGCGGCCCCGGCTCGCCGTTAGACTCGGCACCCCGCGGGGCCATAGCTCAGTTGGGAGAGCGCCTGCTTTGCAAGCAGGAGGTCGCCGGTTCGATCCCGGCTGGCTCCATCACTCAAGAG
>JALYZQ010000215.1 GCA_030948805.1 Actinomycetota bacterium
AGCGCCTTTCGCCGCTGGCCGCCGAGGTCGCGGCGGGTTAGCGCTTCGCGACCCGGTTGACCAGCGGGTGATACGTGCGGCAGGGCTCGCCCCGCAGCCCGGGGCAGGGCGGCAGGCTGGTAGGTACGCCGATGCCTGTAACCAGTGGCAGGATCAGGCTCGAGGGCATCGAGTGCGAGATGCCGATCGCGACGTTCGCGGAATGCTTGGGGCTGGTCTGGAACGACCAGATCGGCTGATCGCCGTTGGGCGCAGTGATCGTCACCCGGATCCGCGACCCGGCACGGTAGGCGTGGCCCTCGTAGTAGAGCGGGATCGTCACCTTGGCAAAGTGCTTGCGCGACAGCGGTGAGACGTCGGCCGCTCGCAGGCTGAGCACGGGCTCGAGCAGGGTGCTCTTGCGCGGGTCGAGCTTGCGCTCGTTACCGCGCACCCAGCCGTTCTGTACGAACGTTTCCTTGCCGTCGGGACGGACCTCGCTGACGGACGCCTGCAGGTCGACGTTCGGCGTCGAGGAGCGCACCCAGACGTGCAGCGCACCAGCACCCACGACGACGGCATTGTTCTTCAACGGGCTGGTCAGATAGGAGACGCCGCTGCCCGCCGGGGGACGCACCCAGTGGTAAGTGGGCGAGGCTGACCACAGATCCCCGCCATCGGTGGCGCCGCTGAAGTCGTTGAGCGGGCGCGCCTTGGGGTTCCAGGTGAAGGTGTTGATCGTCGCGTGTGTGGCCGGGCGATCGGCGAGCGCGCCACCACCTGACAGGTACCAGAAGTGGGCTTTCGTACCCGGGATTGGGAAGCTTGACCACGAGCGCTCAAAGCCCGGATAGGGGTAGTACGGCTTGGAGCCGCCCGCGCCGTTGTCGAACAGGATGCGGACCGATTTGAGCTGGTTGAACGCCGCCAGCGCGCCGGCGTAAGTGGGCTGCATCTGGATCGGATCGGACGGCAGCGTTACTCCGTTGATGCCCATCGCGGCGTTGTAGATGACCGGAGACCCGCCTTGGATGGCCGCGGAGTAGGTGATCGGCGCCTGTTGGGCGACGTAGAGCTCGAGGAAGTCGAACCAGCGGTTGAACGTCGTCGGGTCAAGGGAATCGATGTGATCGCCGTTGGTGAAGGTGAACCACTTGTGCTTAGTGGCGGTGAAGTGCTCGGCCAGATCGGGGCAGTGGCCTCCGGTCTGCTCGTCGGTGAACTGGCAGGCCATGAACACCGGGACCTTGATCTTGTTGACGAAGGTGGTGGGCGCGAGCGGGTCGGCGACCGAGGGCTTGTAATGGCTGTTGGCCCGGATCTTGGCCAGCAGGTTGACCGCCTCGCCGTGCAGCGCCTGGTTTGCCTTGCACGTGGCATCGCCGTGCTGGATCTTCTGGTAGGCCCAGGACTGGCCGCCGGTGGGCGATGCCGGCTTGGCATCGTGAACCCGCTCGAGCGCCCAGGCCACCGCGAACCCGGTATTGAGGACGCCACCGGGATAGAGCGTCGTCTGCGTCTGGTCGATCACCGACAGCGGCGCGATCGCGGCCAGGTCGGGCGGATCGGTCTGGGCGGTGAACAGCTGGCTGATGCCGCCGTAGGAGATGCCCATCATCCCCACCTTGTTGTGCAGCACCCACGGCTGGTGCGCGACGGTCTCGACGATGTCGTAGCCATCGAGGCTCTGCAGCGGCTCGAAGAAGTCATATGCCCCACCCGAGCAGCCGGTACCGCGCATGTTGACATCGACGACCGTGAAGCCCATCAGGTTGGCGATGATCGAGATGCCATTCTGCGGGCCAGCTGGATCGGCATAGCCGTAACCCGCATACTCGATGAGCGTTGGCGTCTGGGCGGTGGCGTCAGATGCAGGTGAGCGCACCCCGACGGGCAGGCCCCCGGCCTTGCTCACGTCAGAGGGTGGGTGGACGTCGTAGGCCAGCTTGATGCCGTCGCGCATCGTCATGTAGCCGTAGCCGCTCGACGGAATCGTCTGCTTGTAGGTGCTCATACTCGGCGGCGCGGGCCGAGTCGAGATCACCCTCAGCGCGCCCGAGCGCGCGCCGTGGCTGCCCAGCCGCACGTGGTAGCCGCTGCCAGGCCTGACGTTTCGGAACAGAAGGCCGCCCTGCGCATCGGCGTGCTTGGTCGCGAGCGCGTGGCCGTGACTGTTGAGCAAGGTCATGCTCGCACCAGGCGCGAGGCCGGTGACGTAGACCTGCTTGACGCTGCCGTGGGCACTGAAAGACGGGGCAGCGCTGGCGCCTGCGGCGCAGACGCTCAGCATGAACGCCATCGCGACGACTAGGACACTGGCAGCTCTACTCACTCCACTACTCAATCACGTCCGGCCGCGAAAAGTCGCGGTCAGGCGCCGTGGGGCGCCGGAATAACGGCATCCGTCTGGTGACGGCGTGCAGCCCGGCGCCCCAGCGCAATCGCTACTCGCTCGGGGTGTACTTGAACGAGATGCCCAGGCGGACGCGGTAGTTCAGCACCTTGCCGTCCTGGATGGTCAAGTCTGAGCGAACGACCTCGGCCACGCGCAGCTCGCGCACGCTCTTCGCTGCGGTCTCGATCGCAGCGCGCGCGGCTGCCTCCCAAGACTCCTCGCTGACGCCGACAACCTCGGTTACTCGGTAGACGCTTTCGGCCATCGAAACCTCCTGGTGGATACTGGGGCGAGCAACCAGTCTTTCACCAGGGGCAAGGCGCGTGGCGATTTCATGGCAGGGCGGGCTGACCCGTCGCTCACGGGGCACCGGGGCCGGCCGGCGCTGCTCAGAGG
>JALYZQ010000231.1 GCA_030948805.1 Actinomycetota bacterium
GATCTGGAGGCACCAACGTCAGGCGCGGGCAGCGGGCCAGAGCCTCTCCGAGCGCCAGCCCCGGATGAACCCCGAACGCCTCAGCCGCCGGCGACACCTCTCCGACCTTCTGGGCTCCGCCCGGCTCGGGAGCCAGCGCAGCGGGTGCCTGAAGCAGCTCCCGGCGTTCACCGACAGCGGTGGTCAGAGCCAAGCGAGGAACCAGGACGCATATGATCATCACGAACGTATGTTCGCACGGCGTGCGGACGTAAGCTCGGCATTACCAGGCCACGCTCGCTGAGCTGGAGCGCTCGGTAGAGCTGCTGATCGGCAAGCTGACAGCGCGGCGCTGAGGCGGACGCCGGCCGTGGTCCGTGGCCGGCGTGGACGCACATGCGACCGCGCTATATGCTCGGCCCCGCCCCATGCCGCCTGACCTGACCGATATCGCCGCCACCGGGGTGCGCACGCTGCGCGCCTTCGGCCAGCGCGTTCCGGGGGCGGGGGGCATTCTCGCCGGACCGCTGTCGGCGGCCGTGCGGGGGCGGATGGTGATGATCACCGGTGCCTCGTCGGGGATCGGGGAGGCGGCGGCACGCGAACTGGGTCGGGCCGGCGGGACGATTCTGCTGGTGGCCCGAACCAAGGAGAAGCTCGAGGCGCTCGCAGACCAGGTGCGCGAGAGCGGCGGAGAGGCCTACGCGCATCCCTGCGACCTCACCGATCCCGACGACGTCGACCGCATGGCCGCGGAGGTGCTGGAGGAGTACGGGCACGTCGATGTGCTGGTCAACAACGCCGGCAAGTCGATCCGGCGCTCGGTCAACCGCTCCTATGATCGCTTCCACGACTACCAGCGGACGATGCAGCTCAACTACTTCGCGCCGGTCAAGCTGATCCTCGACTTGCTTCCGGTCATGCGCGCCTTGGGCTCGGGCCACATCGTCAACGTCTCGACCATCGGCCTGCAGGTCAACACTCCCAGGTTCGCCGCCTACTTGGCCTCCAAGGCTGCGCTGGACGCGTTCTCGCGCTCAATCGGGCCTGAGATCATCGGTGACGGCGTCCACGTCACGACCGTCTACATGCCACTGGTGCGCACGCCGATGATCGCTCCGACCAAGATCTATGACCGCTTCCCGACCCTCAGCCCCGAGGAGGCCGCGGAGATGATCTGCGAGGCGATCCGCAAGCGTCCCAAGAAGGTGGCCACCGCGCTGGGAAATCTCGGACAGCTGACCTACGCGATCGCCCCGGGCGCCCAGGACCTGCTCGTCAACCGGGCTTACCAGATGTTTCCCGAGGGGGGCAGCAAGCCCAGTCGGCGCACCGAGGCCGAGCAGCGCGCATTCGCGCAGGCCACGCGCGGCGTGCACTGGTAAGCCCGGGGGGCGCCAAGCCCGAGCCGGCGACGCTGGGCGGACGCGGCGACGCCAGGCCGGCCCGGCGACGCTAGGCCGACGCGGCGGCGTCGTGAATGAGCCGACCCACCGAGACCCCGGCCAAACGACCGCTCCTGAGCCCGAGTAGGAGCTTGTTGAGCAGGGGCTGGAGGTCCTGCGGGCGGCCGATGGCAACCTCGATGACCTCCCCGGCACGCAGGCGCCCCAGTGAATCGTCGCCGTCGTGCAGATGAACCGCACCGGCGACCAGACGCCCTCCGGCGCCGTGGGCAAACAGCCACTGGCCAAGGCTGGGGCCGCTGGAGGCGTAGAGGAAGGGTCGCCGGTAACCCATCGGAGCGATCAGCTTGTGCAGCTCACCCCGGGTTCCCAGCCAGCGCACCAGACCGCCCGTGGGCAGCCTCGGCACGGCTTGATCGCCGTAATCCAGAACGGTGGTCGCCACCGGATAGGAGGCCTGGCCGACCGCGAACGAAGCGTGGATCCCGTAGCGAGAGAGCACTACGGCCAGGGCGGGAACCTGGCCACCGGGGGCGTCGATGAGAACACCAACCTCGCGATGGTCGGTCTCCACCGCGGTGACCGGACGGATATGGGCGAAGTGTGCAACGAGCGAATAGCTGGCGCCCGTGGTCAGCGTCCAGCTGGCGATGGCCACGGTGGCGGCTGCAGCCACTACGGCGCGCGCTGTGCGGACGCGCCAAGCCGGAAGCTGCGAGACCCTCCGATCGTCGCCGAGGATCAGCGAGGCGGTCGACGGCCGGCGGGCGAACGCCCCGTCGGGCTCGGGGGCCATGGCCAGGGCGCGCTCAATCTTCGGTTCGAGCTCATTCGCGTTGCGCGCAACCTGGGCCAGCTGGAAGCGCTCCAGCGCGGTATTGGATGCGCGCACGTGCCCGACGCCGAAGCCGTAGGAAACCACCGGGCAGCCGCGGATGATGGCTTCCAGCACGGTGAGTCCGGCGCTGGAGTGCACCAGCACATCAGCCGCCGCCAGGACGTCTCCCATCCGGTCGGTGAAGCCCATGATTCGCAGCCGTGGCTCACCCGCGAAGCGGCGTGACACCTTGCTTCTCAGCTTGTCGTTACGCCCACACAGGCAGAGCACGGTGGCGTCCTCGAACTCGAGGGCGGCCCGGGTTGCGCCGGCCAGGTCACCGACTCCCCAGCCCCCGCCGGACACTGCGATCACCCGGCCCGAGGCGGGAAGACCGAGGGCCCGGCGCGCGTCATCGCGCGAGCGCGCGGCCAGGAAGGCCGGAGCCGTGGGCGGCTTGGCCCACCGCACACTCCCTGGCCCGGCGACCTGCTCGACCTCCTCGGCCGACTCGGGGTGGGTGATGAAGTGCAGGTCGATGCCCGGGTGAGCCCAGAACTGAAGCCCGGCCAGGTCGGTGATCGACGAGTAACAGGGCACGTTGAGCGTGCCCTGGCGCCTGAGCTCTCCGAGCACGGCGGTCACACCCGGATACGTGGACACGATCAGGTCGGGGTTGTGGGCCTTGATCAGGCGCATCAGCCCGCGGCGGCCGAGTAGGGTCAGCAGCTTGCGCGACAGCCAGCGCGTGGGGGCGAAGTACATGAACAGCCAGTACTGGAAGTCAAACAGCCACGGCAGGTACTGGAACATGAACGCCGAGTTCTCACGCAGGATCATCGTCAACACCGGACCCATGGCCGGGAGCCCGTTGACGATCGAGATGTTGGCGTCAGGGTCCTCGTCACGGAACTCGCGGGCCACGGCGCGGGCGGGCAGATCATGCCCTTCGCCGATGTCGGCCGAGATGACCAGGATCTGACGCGGCTTGGCCTCGGCATCGGGCTCGCCGGCGGGAATCACCGTGGCTTCCTGGGCTTGGGCCTGTGCCTGCTGATGGCGCCACTCGATGTACTTGCGCACGCCGGTGGAGAAGGGGGTGGCCGCGGTCCAGCCCAGCTCTCGCTCGGCTCGCTCGCTGGAGACGATCTTGCCCCCGAAGTCACCGGGCCGCGCGGGCGCGTGGACGATCTGCACGTCGCCCATCAGCTCCTTGATCGTCTCGGCGATCTGCTTGATGGTCACGGTCTCGTCGCTGGCCAGGTTGTAGACGCGGTTGCGGGCGACCTCCTCCAGGCCGAGCGCGACGCCGTCGGCAAGGTCCTCGACGTAGACGAACTTGCGCGATTGGCTGCCGTCTCCAGCCAGGGTGAGCGGATCCCCGGCCAGCGCCTTGTTGACGAAGGCGGGAACGACCGCGGCTTCGCGCGCGCGGGGACCGTAAGGGATCCCGAAGCGCAGAATCGTGTAGTCGATCCCGTACAGCTCTTGGTAGGCCTTGCAGTAGAGCTCACCGGCCAGCTTGGTGCTGGTGTAGAGGTGACTGGGCGGGGGCAGCAGCGTGTCCTCGTCCACCTGCTCGGGCTCGCAGTCGGAATAGACCCAGATCGTCGAGGCGTACACGATCCGCTTCACACCGGCGCGGCGCGCCGCCTCCAGCACGGCCACCGTCCCCCGAGCGTTGACGCGCTCGGCGTCCTCGGGCTCGGCATGGACATCGTTGACGTCGGCCACCGCAGCCAGGTGGGCCACAGCGTCGCAACTGTGCAGGGCTCGCTCCAGCGCCTCCCGGTCGGTGATGGAGCCGAGCACCGTGTCGACTGGTTGCTCGAGATCCTCGTGCCAGGACGAGGGACGCAGGTCGTAGATGACCGGCTCATGGCCCCGCGCGCGCAGCTTGTCGACCACGTGACTGCCGATGAAGCCCGAGCCTCCGGTGACCAGGACCCTCATGAATGCGGCTCGGGCTGTGGCGGGTGGTAGTAGAGGGGAACGCAGGAGTGGTTGGCGGCCACCCAGTCGGTGTTGGGGAGGTGCACCGCGTGGCCCATGATCCGATGACAGGGCTCGTCGTAGACGCGACCCGTGGAAGGTTCGAGCCGGTTGAAGACGATGTACTTGTACAGCCCGGAGACCATGCCGTCGGGCAGCCGGAGGCGGCTGGAGTACTGGGGATCGAGCTCGGTCCGGGCGATCCGGTTCTTGAAGTCCACGATCTCGGGCATCCGCTGCACCTGGACTAAGCCGAGAGCGGCGGTGAACTCGCTCATGCGGAAGTTCAGGCCCGCGACGTCGTAGTTGGGCTTGCCGTAGTTGCGGAAGTCACGCGCGTGCGCGAGTACTTCGGGACGGCCTGAGACGAGCACTCCTCCCTCCCCGGTGGAGATTGTCTTGGTGGCGTACATGGAGTACACCCCGGCGTCCCCGTAGGTCCCGGGCTTGCGGACCAGATGCTTGGCATCGGGCGCCCTCCAGCTGGCGCCATGGGCGTGGGCGCAGTCTTCGATCAGGAAGATCCCGTTCTCCGCGCAGTAGTCGGCGATGCGCTGGGCGTCGAAGGCGATGTGGCCGCCGATGTGGACCAGAAACGCCGCTCGCGGCTTGTGCTGCTGGGCCTTGGCCACGAAGTCGTCGAAGGACATGCAGAGGTCCTCGCGGTTGCAGTCGACGAACTGGACCTCGGCCCCCGAGCGAACCGCGGCCAGCGGCGTGGCCATAAATGTGTTGGAGGGACAGAGAACCGTCTGCCCTTGCACCCCGGCGAAGTCAAGCGCCGCCAGAGCGCCGCCGGCCCAGCTGGAGACCGCGACGGCGGGCAGCTCGTTCCAGGACTCCCAGGCGGCTTCAAAGCGGGCGACCATCCCCGCCTCCGACCAGCGGCCGGAGTCGATGACCTCGTCGATCAGGGTATGCAGCCGTGCTCGGTCGC
>JALYZQ010000259.1 GCA_030948805.1 Actinomycetota bacterium
GCGTAATAGAGCAGCGGCAGCGCGGTCAGGCCCACGGTCACGGCCGGCAGAGCCAGCCGGCGCCCGGACCGAAGCTCGCGCCAGCGCACCAGCTCGGCCACCGCGATCATGATGATCAACAGCTCACCCTGCCACGGGTGCAGCGCGCTGGCCAGGGCGCCCATCACTCCGGGCGTGAAAACGAGCCGGCCTTCGCCGCGGGCGCGGTCGTAGCCCAGCAGCGCAAACAGGACCAGGGCGACGGCCAAGAGACCGAACGGGTAGCCCCACGACGACCAGCTCGACATCATGTCCCCGACGATCCCGAACTTCCCGTAGACGACGCTGAAGGACCCGAAGAACAGACCCAGGACGATCACCACACGGCGCGGGTTGACCCCGGAAACGCTCCGATAGGCGTAGGCCCTGACGCCGAAGAAGGTCGCGACCACCGCCACCGGCTTCCACAGCAAGAGGGCCAACCACGGGGCCACGCCCAGAGCGGCGATCGCGCCAGAGATGGCCACCGCGGGCTGGAAGTAGTCCGATGGGGTGCCTCGGAGCACGAACAGGTTGGCCACCAGCAGGTGATGCGAGGCCGACTGGATCCAAGCCAGGTACTGCATCTGATCGACGATGAAGAACCCGTCGGTGCCGGTCCAGACCAGACCCTGAGAGACGGTCTGCCACAGGTCCAGGGCCACGACCCAGAGCGAGAAGGCGGCAAACAGGATCAGCAGGGCGAGCTCAACGCGGTCGACCCGCCACCGGGGCCGAGCCGAGGCAAGCGTCGCCGTGCCGCCGGCGGAGACCGAGACAGGGGAGGCAATCCGCACGATCGGCGAAGCTAACAGAGGCTCTGACCCGGGCCGGTCAGGCTACTGGAGCTTGTTCTGCTCAGACAGCGAAGCCTGCCCGGCCGAGCCGCCCAGCGGGTTGATGTTGTGGGCCTGAATGAACAGGTTGGCCGCCGGCATCATGGTCAAGATCAAGAACAGCGTCGCGGCGACGGCGACGCGCCTCAGCCTCAGGCTGCTCGACAGGGCGGCCAGCGGGAGCAGCCAGATCACGTACCACGGCATCAGCCAGCTGAGGCTGGCGATCAGCGCGACGGTCGACCAGCCGGCGCCGGTCAACCAGTCCCGCCGCGAGTACACCCAGTAGGCGACCACGATGACCACGATGACGCTGCCCACCCGTAGCAGCCAGGGCGCGCCGCCACCGGCGCCGATCAACACTCCGACGATGTTGGGGATGCTGAAGTCAGTCAGCAGAGAGCTCTGCTGGGCGAGGTTGGGAAAGGTCCAGCCGAACAGGGCCACGCTCAGCGCCGCCAGCGGGATCGCCCCCGCCAATGCCCCCACCGCGACTCGGAGCCGGCGCGGCCGGGTGACCGCCGCCAGCACCAGGAACGGCAGCAGCAGAACGGCGGTGAACTTGACCGCCACGGCCAGCATCAGTACTGCTCCCGCCGAGCGGTCACGGCCGCTGAGCAGCAGCGAGATGGCACCCATCATGGGGACGAGCATCAAGAAGTCGTTGTGAAAGCCGCCCACCGCGTAGAGCAGGTAGATGGGGTTCAGAGCCACCATCACGACCGCGAACCGCGGGTCGCGTCCCAGCTGCCGGGCGCACTGCCATACAAGGGTCAAAAAGGCGAGGCTGAGCAGGACCGTGGCCAGCTTGATCGTCCAGTAGGCCACCGGCAGGGACACGAAGGCCAGCGGGTAGGTGAGGGCCGAGAACAGGGGACCGTAGGGGCTGCGCAGGTTGTTCCAGGTCGAGAAGTGAACTACGGGATCAAACGACTCCTGGCGAATCGTGTGCACGTAGGGGTTGAGGTGATGCAGGCCGCCAAGGTGGGCAAAGCCCAGGTAGTTGAAGACGTCGTTGAGCTGCAGCGGAGGAGCCAGCAGAAGCATCGCGTGGAGCGCCAGCACGCCGATGACCAGCGTCCGCATGGAGAAGGTGCGCAGGGTGGCCATCGCAACCAGATAGGCGACGAACATGATCAGCAGTACCCCGCTGTAGCTGATCCCCACCGCCGTGTTGTTGCCCAGGACGCGGGGCACGATGAGGTTCAGCGGCCCGGCGTCCCAGCTCGGAAAGGCCATCGTGCTGCGCGGGGCCAGCACCGAGGGCCCGCCGGTGGCCACCAGGACCACCAGTGCGGTGCCAAAGATCAGCGTAGCCAGCGCGATGCGTCCGGCCCGCGGACCCAGCCGGACCTGGGGCCGGGGCAGCCGCAGGCTCAGCGCCGGCCGCAGGCCGCCGAACGCCGCCGCGCTCTCGGTCCGCGGGGATCCCGCGATCGAGCCCGAGGCGAACGTGATCGGTGAGTCCCCCGGTCTTTGTTCCCGCAACATGTTCAGAAGATAGTGCCGTTTGAGGCGTTGTTCGGCGCCGACCGTCAGTTGGAATCCTGTTAGGGACGTTCGCCGGGGCCGCCCGGCGTCAGACCCGCCGCCTCCCGCAGAGCCGCCAGCTCCGCCGCTTGCAGGCGTCGGTGGGCGCCCGGGGCCAGGTCCCCGAGCGTCAGGGGCCCAAAGCGCAACCGGGCCAGTGCGCTGACCGGGTGTCCGACCCGCTCGCACATGCGCCGCACCTGGCGCTTGCGTCCTTGGTGGATGGTGAGCTCGATCGTGTCAGCGCTCAACCGCCGGACCCTGGCCGGCGCGGTCAGACCGTCGTCGAGGTCCACTCCTTGGCGCAGGGCGCGCAGCGCCGACTCGGGCACCGGCAGCCGGGTCAGGGTCGCCCGGTAGGTCTTGGCGACCTCGAAGCGGGGATGGGTCAGGCGATAGGCCAGCTCACCGTCGTCGGTGAGCAGGATCAAGCCGGTGGTGTCGATGTCCAGCCGCCCCACCGGATACAGCCGGGCCGCGGCGGCAACCAGCGAGACCACGGTCACCCGACCTTGGGGGTCGTGAGCGGTGGAAACGACTCCGGCCGGCTTGTTGACCGCGTAGACGACCCGTGCGGCCAGCGGACGGACCGGCTCGCCGTCCAGCGTGACCAGCTCGCCGTCGAGCACCCCCCGGGCCGGATCCACGACGGTTTGGGGCCCCACGCGGACCCGGCCCGAGCGGATGATGTCCTCAGCCGCCCGGCGCGAGGCGACGCCCGCGTGGGCCAGGTACTTCGCAAGGCGCATGGCGGATGGCACCATAGAAGGCATGGACTTCGAGCTGCTGGAGCGCACCTTGAGCGAGCGCGGTGAGCCCGGCTACCGCAGCCGGCAGATCTGGCGCTGGGTGGCGCAGGGCGCTTCCGGCTTTGACGCGATGACCGATCTGCCGCGCGAATTGCGCGCGGCGCTGGCGGCGGCCGTGCCGTTCTCGAGCTTGATCGTCGACCGGCAGGCCCAGGCCCGCGACGGCACGGTCAAGGCGCTGATGCGCACCGCCGACGGCCGCCCCCTGGAGGCCGTTGTGATGAGCTACGCGGGACCAGCGGGGAAGGCCGCGGCGCGCGGCGCGCGCTCGGTCAGACGACGCTCGCTGTGCCTCTCCTCGCAGTCGGGTTGCCCGCTGACCTGCCGCTTCTGCGCCACCGGTCAGATGCGCTTTGGCCGCAACCTGACCGCGGGCGAGATCCTGGACCAGGCGCTGCACTTCCGGCGCGTCGCGCGCTCGGCGCCCGGTGGGGGCTCACTCGACCACGCCGTGTTCATGGGCATGGGCGAGCCGATGATGAACCTCGACGCGGTGCTGGCGGCCTGCCGGCGCCTGCCCGACCTCGGGATCAGCCACCGTCACACGGCGATCTCGACCGTGGGCTGGGTTCCCGGGATCCAGCGCCTGGCGGCAAGCCCGATGCCGATCCGGCTGGCCCTTTCCCTGCACGCCGCCGAGGACTCCCTGCGCTCGGAGCTGATGCCCGTCAATGATCGTTACCCGCTCAGCGACGTGCTGGCCGCGTGCCGTGACTACTACGAGCGCAAGCGCCGGATGGTCTTCATCGAGTACGTGATGCTGGCGGGCGTCAATGACTCCTTCGCTCAGGCCCGCCGCCTGGCCGAGGTGCTTGATCCGCGCATCTTCAAGGTCAACCTGATCCCCTACAACCCCACCGACTCGCCGTTTGCCGGCTCCAGTCCCAAGGCGATCGAGGCCTTCCGCTCTGAGCTGGAGCGCCACGGGGTCCGGGCCACGGTCCGCCTGACCCGCGGACGTGACATCGACGCCGCCTGCGGTCAGCTGGCCGCCGGCGCGGCGTGACGCCGCCACCCCGCCGGCGCAGTCC
>JALYZQ010000013.1 GCA_030948805.1 Actinomycetota bacterium
TCTCGAGGCCGCCGCCGCGTCGGCCCCCGGCGCGGTGTTCGGCAACGCCGGCCAGGACTGCTGCGCACGCTCGCGGATCCTCGTGCAGGCCTCGGTCCTGGATGAGTTCATGGGCCGGCTGCAGGACGCGGTGGCGCGGCTGCGCGTCGGCGATCCGCTGGCCGAGGACACCGAGATGGGACCGCTCATCTCCGCCGCCCAGCGGGCCAGCGTCAGCACCTACGTCGACGGGGGGGCGCCGGTGGCGATCCGCGGCCGCGCGCCCGAGGGCGCCGGATTCTGGTTTGCCCCCACGGTCCTGTGCCCGGTGGCCCCTGATGCCCGCGCCGCGCGGGAGGAGATCTTCGGCCCCGTGGCCGCGGTCATTCCGTTCGCCGATGAGGCCGAGGCCATCCGCCTTGCCAACGACACGATCTACGGGCTGTCGGGCTCGATCTGGACCCGCGATGGTGCCCGGGCGCTGCGCGTTGCCCGGGCCCTGGAGGTCGGAGTGCTTTCGATCAACTCCAACACCTCGGTCCGCGTGTCCACGCCGTTTGGCGGCTTCAAGCAGTCCGGATACGGGCGTGAGCTCGGGCCCCACGCGCTGGACGCCTACACCGAGGTCAAATCGATCTTCTACGCGACAGCAGCCGGATGACTCACGCCGCCGACGTGGATTCTGAGCGCGAGCATGCGAGCGGCGGCGAGCGGAGGCGATTGGCGTGAGGCTTGAGGGCAAGGTGTGTGTGATCACCGGCGCGGCCGGTGGGATCGGCGGCGCCACGGCCGAGCTGTTCACACGCGAGGGCGCCCGGGTGGTCGGAGTCGACGTCCGCGAGCACGATGTCGGAGAGGTGACGGTGGCGGCCGACCTGACCGACGAGGCGGCGGTGGCCAACCTATACGCGCGCGTGCGAGACGAGCTGGGCCGCGTCGACGTGCTGTTCAACAACGCCGGCATCTCCCCGCCCGAGGATGCCTCGGTGCTGGCCACCGAGCTCGATGTCTGGGAGTGGGTGCAGACGACAAACCTGCGCAGCGTGTTCTTGTGCTGCAAGCACGGCATCCCGCACCTGCTCGCGCAGGGCGGCGGGTCGGTGATCAACACGGCCTCGTTCGTGGCCGTGATGGGCTCGGCCACGTCGCAGATCTCCTACACGGCCTCCAAGGGGGGCGTGCTGGCTCTGTCTCGCGAGCTGGGGGTCGAGTTCGCCGCCCGCGGAGTCCGCGTCAACGCGCTCTGCCCCGGCCCCGTGGACACGCCCCTGTTGCGCGAGCTGTTTGCCTCTGACCCCGTTCAAGCGGCGCGGCGCATGGTCCACGTGCCCATGGGTCGCTTCGCCCGCGCCGAGGAGATCGCCAACGCGGTCCTGTTTTTGGCCAGCGATGAGTCCAGCTATGTCAACGCGACTGAGTTCCTGGTCGACGGCGGCATCAGCGGGGCCTATACAACGTAGGGGCGGGGGGCGCATGCGCCCCCGCCGGATTCGGCGCATGCGCCGAATCCGCCCCGCGCGCATGCGCGCGGGGCCATCATCAGGTCAAGCGGGCCAGGCCCACATCGACGTGCAGCGGCATGCGCTCCGGCGTCTGGCCGGCGCTCAGGATCTGCCGGATCTGCTGCACCGTCTGGGCGCGCTGCTCGGGCTCCAGCGCGGCGATCCAGCTCATGGAGGCCATGTGGTCCAGGATCCGGCTCGCGTCGGCGCGGGGAAAGCTGGTCACGCGGATCTCCCACGGCTCGCCCCACCCTTCGGCCTCGCGGACGAATTCCTGCCACGGCGGCCCGTCGAAGTGCGGATGTGACGGCCGGGTGTCGGCGACCAGGGCGCCCAGCTCGTGGGCCCAGCTGGCGCCGCTGAAGTCCGGAAACGTGTTGAGCAGCGCCAAGCCGCCGCCGGGTATGAGCACGCGCCGTATCTCGGCCAGTGCCCGGGGACGCTCGAACCAGTGAAAGCCGTCGGCCACCGTGACCGCCTGCACCGACGCGTCGGGGAGCGGGATCGATTCGGCCACCCCATCGTGTACGCGGTCAGCGCCGACCCGCTGCGCCAGGATCTCGCGCAGGGACTCCTGGGGCTCGACGGCGATGACTTCGAAGCCGGCGGCGACCAGAGCCCGAGTGAGCTTCCCCGTGCCCGCGGCCAGGTCGAGCACCGCTCCTCCCGGCGCCACCCCCAGCTCGCTGGCCAGGGCGCCGACCACGGCCGGGGCGTACTCAGGGCGCCCGCGCTCATACTCGGCCGCGACGGTGGCGAACTGCTGGGCCAGTGGGTGCAGGGGCATCGGCGGCTAGGCCCGGGCACCCTGGGAGGCCGGCGAGAGCCGCAGTGCGGGCGCCTCGGCGGCGACCGTCCGCGGCGCCGTGACGGCTAGGGCGACGCCGACACTGAGCAGCGCCCAGGTGATCGGGTCTTCGAGGAAGTCGGCGTAGAGCATGGTGTGAAACACCACCGCGGCGAAGGCGGCGGCCAGCGCTCCGCGCAGGGGATCCCCGCGCGTGCGGCCCAGGAGGCAGATCAGGGCGCAGACCACGAAGGCGGCGTACACCAGCTCGCCGATCACCCCCTGCTCGGCGGCCACGGTGACCGGGATCGTGTGGGAGGCCGACAGGGTCGTGGCCGTGGCCTTGCGGTGGGCGCGGTACTCCTGCACGAAGGAGCCCGAGCCGTAGCCCCACAGCGGACGGTCGCCGAACAGCGAGATCCCGCCGCTGATCAGACCACCGCGTCCGCTGGAGGCGCCGTTGAAGCCCTGGTTGAGCCCGAACGTGCGCGGCAGGGCGACGACGGCCACCGCGCCCACGGCGATCACCACCGCGGCGACGACCAGCGCCCGGGTGGGCTTCCAGCGCAAAGCGGCCAGCACTCCGAGACCGACCAGGAGGGCCCCCAGGCTGGAGCGCGAGAGGGTCAGCACCAGCGCCACCCAAAGCGCGGCCAGCACGACCACCGACACCGCCTGCTCGCGCCCGGGCCGGGGATACAACAGCAGCACGGCGACCAGGATCATGACCAGGGCCAAAAAGCGGCCGAAGATGTCGGGGTCAAAGAACACCGAGTTGACCGTGAAGTAGGTGTGCAGGTCGTTGGTGACGACGAGCTTGGGGTTGAGGATGATCGTCTTGGTCGCGTACTCGACGTAGGCGATGAGGGCGAACACCAGGGCCAGGGCCACGACAACCAGCAGACAGTTGCGGACCATGGCCGGAGTCCAGCGCAGACCCCGCAGCAGGCAGTAGAGCAGTGTGAAGGGCACGTAGAAGAAGACCATGTTCTGCAGGGCCTTCTCGAAGCTGGGTGAGTAGATCGCCTGAACGGCGTAGAGCACCACGTACAGAGCCAGGAGACGCTCGGCGCGCAGCGCCCAGCCGCTGGAGGGCTCGGCCTCCGGGGGGTCGTCTCCTCGGCCCAGCAGCGCGGGACCCACCCAGGCCAGGGCGCCGGCCGCGACCACCAGGTAGAGCGGAACGAGCAGGTTCGACGTCCCCCCTCCAGCCTGGATGGGGATGCGGAAGGGCAGCGCCAGTACGGCCAGCGGACCCACCAGGTAAAAGCGCGTGGCCAGTTGGCGCGCGGCCAACCCGAGTAGGCCCAGTGCGAGGAGCCCGCCCACGACGACGTAGAGCGGATGGCTGTGGACCACGTGCAACTGGGGCGAGCTCCAGATCTCGGTCAACAGCAGGACGGGGGAAAGGGCCAGTGCCCCCAACGTGGCCAGCGCCCGGGCTCGTGGCTCGCGGGCCAGCAGCGCCGCCGCGGCCAGCAGGGCGACCACCACCACCCCCAGCTTGGGCAGCGGTCCGGTCACGGCGGCGAGCACGGTCACAGGCAGAGATCATCCTCTACCCTCTCCCGGCATGTCCTCCGCGAAGCTGGTGCTGGGTTTCGTGCTGGCCGCGGTCTCATTGTCGGCGTGCGGAATCGCCGCCAAGCCCGAGGTCGGCAGCCTCAAGGCGCAGACTAAGAGCCAGCAAGGTGTCGACGATCCCCGCAAGGTGCGCATCCAATGCCTGCGCGATGAGCACGTTCCGGTCCAGCAGTTCAGCCACACCTGGCTTCAGGTCGGGGCTCAGCCCAGTGGCCCCACGATTCACTTCGCGCCCACACCGGGCGCCGCCCAGGAGGATCAGATCTCGGGCGCCGTGCAGGGTGCCGAGGTGATCGGCAGCGCGCTGCTGTATCCCAATCAAGCGCCCGACGGCCTGCTCTCACGTGTCGAGGCCTGCGTGGCCAAGGGAGTCACGGGCTGAAGTGAACCGCCGAGCTGCCGCCAACCTGGCCTCGGCCTCGACCGCGGATGCCCCCGCCGCCAGCCCGACATCCGGGTCCACGCGGGCGCGAGATGAGAGCGCTTGGCGCTGGACGCTGCCCAGCGGTCGCTTCTACCTGGCCCTGGGCGGGGTGGCGCTGGTGGTCAGCATCTTGTCGCTGCTGATCCCCTCGACCCCCAGCTACGACCCCTGGTCCTGGATCGTGTGGGGGCGGGAGATCGTGCACCTGGATCTGCACACCGTCGCGGGGCCGTCGTGGAAGCCGCTGCCGGTCATCTTCACCACCCTGTTCGCCCCCTTCGGCCAAGCCGAGCCGGACATGTGGCTGGTCCTGGCCCGCGCGGGGGCGTTCGCCGCCGTGGTCATGGTCTTTCGGCTCTCCTACCGTCTCACCCGGCAGATCGGCAGCTACTTCACCGCCGGGGACGCGACGAGCCTGATCGGGCCGGGGATCCTGGCCGGCGTCATCGCTGCCCTCAGCCTGACGCTGTCCGGGGGCTACATCTCCGACAACGCGCTGGGCTACTCCGAGGGGCTGGCC
>JALYZQ010000023.1 GCA_030948805.1 Actinomycetota bacterium
GGGGGCGCTAAGCCGCAGGCCGTCTACGGCGCTGTGACCGACATCGTGGTCGACGACGAATTCCCGTTGGCGTCGGTGATCGTAAGGGTGACCGGGTACCCACCGGGCGCCGTGTAGGTGTGGGTGGGATTCCGGGCCGTCGATGTTCCCCCGTCGCCGAAGTCCCAAGACCAGGACGTGATCGTCCCGGAGCCGTCCGTCGACGTGTCCTGGAAGTTGAACGCGTCGCCGGAGTTGGTGTCGGTAAAGCTCGCATGTGGGACCGGGGGCGTGAATCCCGGCATGGTGAGGGAGGCCGAGCCGCCGATCTTGCGAGAGCCGATCGAGTCGAAGTGGGCGAGCAGATTGCCCCCCAGGTTGCCGCTGGAGCCGCCGGCGAAATACGAGCTCCCCTGATAGGTGCCGGTGCCGGTGAGCTTGGACCCGAACGACTTGACAGTGGCGGATTTCGCGTCGCTGCTGGCCGTGAAGCTGCTCAACGGCGCGGACAGCGTCAGCGAGTGATAGACCAGAGGATTGCTGAGCGACGAGAGGACGGAGATCGAGCCCAATGCCCGATGCTTACCCCGGGTGAAGACGTAGAAGGCGTTGGATGTCCCGCCCGACAACGAGGTGGCCATCGTGCTGCCGCCGCCGCTACCACCCGAGTTCGAGATCTTGCACTTCACCTTGCCCTGCTTGAGCGCAGAGGCCTTCACGTGCCTGATCTTGACCTTGCCGAAGAAGGAGTGGTCGAGCGTGAGCTTGCCGCTGGACTTGGAGATCCGCCCCTTGCGCGTGTAGCTCTTCTTGCCCGTGCATTCCTTCCCAGGGCCTGAGCTCTGGCGCTTTCCGGTGGCCACGAACTTGAGCGCCAGCTTGCCGTACTTGCCCAGCTTGGCTGAGATGCTGCCCGCGGACAGGGTCTTGTTGAGGTGAACGGAGAAGTTCTTGGAGAACGTGTAGCTGTGGGTTTGGCCGCCCTTGATCAGGCTGATCGACAGGAACTTGAACTTGCCGGTCTGCGCCGCCCCAGTGAGCGTGTAGCCCTTGACCTTCTGCGGTCCGAAGTTGATGGATGTGGCCGGTCCGGACACGATCGTGACGCCTTGGGCGGTTCCCGCCCAGGCCAGCGACCCGAACACGCTCAGTAAAAGGATTCGCCGGATCATCGAAGTACCCCGTCTCTCTTGCCTTTAGGAGGTCGCGTCCGCGTGTACTGCGCACGTCGCCCCAGTTCTCCTCGCCCCAGTGCGCCCCCATCGACGCTCGCGAGCTATATCGGCGCATAGTAAAGCAAATGTTCTCTAATCCTTCCGCAACCTCGCCTTAACGTCGGCGAGGCGGGGTAGCAGGCTCCGGGTAGCGCTTGGGTCGGGTCCGGAGCAAAACCCCCAGCTTGGTCGAGCACACAGGAGCCGACGCTGGCTCGAGCTCACTATTTATCGCTGTTTGCGTGTAACCAACCTGTGATCGGGTCCGAGCGCCCCAACCTGACCGGGGAACGGTGCAATACAGTGCCCGGGATGCCGCCCTCACAGAGTGTGGCGCTGACCGGTCCCGTTGCGGGGCCGCCGCGCGCCAGCAATCGTCTCCGGCTCGCGGTCCTCGATCGCGACCCGGGATTCATGCAGGTGCTGTCCAACCGGTTGAATGCGCTCGGCTACGAGTACCGCTCGCTGTCGGCTGCGGTCAGCGTCGAGGCCCTGGTCACCATGCGGCTCAACGCGATGGTGGTCGATCTGGCCGTTCTTGGACCCAGCGCGTGGGATTACCTGGAGCGAATTTGCACCCGCCTTCCCGGGATGGCCGTGATCGTGTGCACCGGACAGTCCTCGGTCGCTCAGCGGGTGCGCGGTCTGCGCCTCGGCGCCGACGCTTGGGTGACCAAGCCATGTCATGCCGAGGAGCTCATCTGCGTGGTGCAGGCCACAGTGCGCCGGCACCGGCGAACGGAGATGCCCCCCCTGGACTCGGTGAGCCGATACGGAGAGATCACCGTGCGCCCCGACCTGTATCAGGCCTACGCGGGCGAGGTCAGCCTCGAGCTGACCGCGCGTGAGTTCGAGATCCTGCACCTGCTGACCGGCTCCGATCGCGTTCTGCGTCGCGAGGAGATCTATGAGCGGGTGTGGGGCTACGCGATGGCGCACGGTGACCGCTCGGTCGACGTGTTCGTCCGCAAGCTGCGCCAGAAGCTGCGCAACGCCTCTCCGGCGTGGAACTACATCCACACGCACTTCGGGGTCGGCTACCGCTTCGCGGCCCAGCCGGCCGGAAGTGACGGGGAAGTCGAGCCCGACCTCGGGCTCGCGCTCGACGCTGGCGTCGATGGCCCCGCCCTGGACCCCGCGCTTACCGTCTAGCGGCGTCTAGCGGCACGCTGGGGCCGACTCGGGGGCGCCGCAGGCCTCCGGTCACAAGCCGTTCACACCGTCGTCACGGCTCGATAACGCCGTGCGCCGAGTCGGCAGCCAGCATTGAGGGGATGGCACTTACCACCAAGACACAGCACGACGTGCTGGCGGTGGGACCGCTGGAGATCCGGCCCGACGAGCACCTGGCTTGGGCGGATGGCCGGACGCTGATGCTCACGGTCCGCGAGCTTCGCCTGCTGACCGAGCTGGCCCGTCGAGCCGACCGGATCGTGACCCGCGAGCAGCTGTTCAGCCTGGTCTGGGGTCGGGCCATGCGCACGGGAGACCGCTCGGTCGATGTCTACGTGCGCAAGCTCCGAGTCAAGCTGGAGGCCGCACTTCCAGGGTGGTTGTTCATCCACACCCACTTTCGTTTCGGCTACCGGCTGGCGGCCGAGCCCAAACCGCAGATCAACCAATCGTTCACAACCGAATAACACCCTCGGCGCCGGCGGCGCAGAGACTTGCCTCTGAAATCAATGACCAAGGAGACCAAAGTGCCTACAAGGCGTATCAGCGCGGTCGTGACGGTCCTGACCGCTGCGCTCGTCCTAGCGGCGTGCGGATCGAGCAGCGGGAGCTCGGGCGGCTCGGGTGGCTCGGGTGGCTCGGCGACCCTCAACGGAGCCGGCTCGACCCTGGCCGCGCCCATCTACCAGCAGTGGGGCTCGACGCTGAAGAACCAGGGCCTGACGGTCAACTACAACCCGATCGGCTCCGGAGCGGGGGTGGCTGACCTGCAGACGGCGACGGTGCAGTTCGCCGGCTCTGACCCGGCGCTCAAGCCGACCGACACCGCCAAGCTCAAGGGTCCGGCTCTGCAGTTCCCGGTCGCTTTCGGTTCGATCACCGTGTCCTACAACCTGTCGGGCATCAAGAGCGGGCTCAAGCTTGACGGGGCCACGATCGCCAACATCTTCCTGGGAAAGATCAAGACCTGGAGCGATCCGGCGATCACCAAGCTCAACCCAGGGATGAAGCTCCCCAGCACCGCGATCACGGTTGTGCACCGCTCAGACTCGTCCGGCACGACCAAGGGCTTCACGAAGTTCCTCGAGGCCTACAGCCCGACCTGGAAGTCGCAGGTCGGCTCCGACAAGGACGTCAAGTGGCCCACCGGAACCGGCGCGGCCAAGAACTCCGGCGTGGCGGCCGCGATCAAGCAGACGCAGGGCTCGATCGGCTATGTCGAGCAGGCCTACGCCCTGGTGCAGGGCTTCACCTACGCGGCGGTCAAGAACTCCCACGGCCAGTTCATCCTACCCACGATCGCCAACACGTCGGCGGCGGCCACGGGCATCGCGGTGCCCAGCAACCTGGCCATCTCGACCATCAACGCCGGGGGGCCGACCGCTTACCCGATCGTCTCCCAGACGTTCCTGATGACCTACAAGGATCCGTGCAAGGCCGGGGGGGCGAGCATGTCGACAGCCAAGGGGCTGGAGAAGTTCCTCACCTACGCCCTGGGCGCCGGTCAGCAGACGCTCGGCTCGGGCTCGGGCAAGCTGCCCTACGCCCCGCTTCCGTCTTCGCTGGCTGCTAAAGGAATGTCTCAACTGAAGAGCATGACCTGCAACGGATCGGCGATCTCGTGAGACACCTGTAGTGGAGGCAAGCGCAACTCCTGTGACCGGCGGCAGCTCTCGTTTCGAGCGGTCGCCGGTCAGCCGGTTGCCCGACCAGGTTCTGCGCTGGGGGCTGACCGGTCTGGCCGGGGCGATCCTCGTCCTACTGGCCTACTTCTTCGCCCGGCTGATCGGCGAGTCATCGACGACCTTCAGCACGTTCGGCCTGAGCTTCGTGTTCGGTAACGACTGGGATGTCAGCCGCAGCATCTATCACGGCTTTCCGCTCCTGTTCGGGACGCTGCTGACCTCGACGATCGCACTGGTAATCGGGGTTCCGGTGGCGCTGGCCGCGGCGCTGTTCGTGACCGAGCTGTGCCCGCGCCGCCTGCGCGGACCGCTGTCGATCCTGGTCGACCTGCTGGCCGCCGTGCCCTCGGTGGTCTACGGACTGTGGGGCGTGTTCGTGCTCCAGCCCAAGCTGCTGGGGCCCGAGCAATGGTTCGCCAACACCTTCTCCTTCATCCCGTTCGTCGGCGGCGGCACTGCGGCCGGGCCCAACTACTTCGTGGCCGGGCTGATCCTGGCCATCATGATCCTGCCCATCGTCTCGGCCATCGCGCGCGAGGTAATGGCCACCGTGCCGGCCGAGCACAAGGAGGCGGCCCTGGCCCTGGGCGCGACGCGCTGGGAGATGATCCGCATGGCCGTGCTGCCCTATTCCCGCCCCGGCATCACCGGGGGGGCCATGCTGGGCCTGGGGCGTGCCCTGGGGGAGACGATCGCCGTCGTGCTGGTGATCGGCAACGCCCCGGTGATCGGCTCGCACCTGTTCAACCAGGGCTACTCGCTGGCCGCGGTGATCGCCAACGAGTTCAGTGAGGCGGCGGCGACTCCGGTCCACAGCTCGGCCTTGTTCGGGGCCGGGCTGGTCCTGTTCGTGCTCACGCTCCTGGTCAACATCATCGCCCGCCGGTTCATCTCCCGGGGCCAGCATGGCCACCGCGGAACGGGGGGCACCGGGGTGACGGTGTCCGCCGCGCCCGCCGGGGAGGCTCCGTGAGCACGTCGGAGACCCCGTCCGCCCGGACCCTGAGCTCGTTCGCGCCCATCAGCGCAGCGCGCCGGCGCCGTAACCGGATCATGCGCGGCTTGCTCATGGCGGGGACCGTGATCGCGCTGATCCCCCTTGGGCTGGTCCTCTTCCTGCTCATCTCCAAGGGGGCGGGGAGCCTCAGCGGCGACTTCTTCACCACCGACCCGACGGGCAACTTCTTCGGCAACCAGGGCGGGGTGCGCAGCGCGATCCTGGGCACCCTGGAGATTGTCGGCCTGGCCAGCCTGATCGCGATCCCGGTCGGGATCGGGGTGGCGCTCTATCTGACCGAGTACGGTCGCCAGTCGCGGTTTGCCGATCTGGTGCGCTACTTCGTCGACGTGATGACCGGAGTGCCCTCGATCGTGTTTGGCCTGTTCATCTACATCGTGCTCGTGAAGACCAAGATCGGGGGCGCGTTCACCGGCTGGAAGGGCTCAGTCGCGCTGTCGCTGCTCATGCTGCCGGTCGTCGTCCGAGCCGCCGAGGTGGTCCTGCTGCTCGTGCCCAGCGGGCTGCGCGAGGCCGCGCTGGCCCTCGGCTCCCCGCGCTGGCGAGTCGTCTCCCGGGTGGTCCTGCCCACCGCGCTGCCCGGCCTGGTCACGGGCTCGCTGCTGGCCATCGCCCGGGGCATGGGTGAGACAGCGCCGCTGCTGTTCACCGTCTCATTGGCCTTCGGAGCCACTCCTGATCTGGGCGCCCCGATGAACACGTTGCCGGTCCAGATCTACAACGACATAGGCTCACCCAACACGACGCTCAACAACCGGGCGTGGGGGGCGGGCCTGACGCTCGTGGCCCTCATCCTGATCCTCAACCTGGTCGCGCGCGCCGTAGCGCGAAGGAGCCGCATGGCATGATTCCTCCCGAGACCGACACGCACGACACCGTCAGCGAAGACAACATCACCCCGCCACCCGGAGAGCCCACCAGGATGACCACGACCGGGCCGCCGCCAGACCAGGAGCGCGAAGGCCCCGACACCTCGGCGCTCGGGGTCAGCCAGGGCGCCGGGCACACCGTCGACCTCTCAGATCTGCACGCCTACTACGGAGATCAGCACGCCCTGAAGGGGATCGACATCCGCTTCCCGGCCAATGAGGTGACGGCGATCATCGGCCCGTCGGGCTGCGGCAAGTCGACGATGGTGCGCTGCATAAACCGCATGCACGAGGAGATCCCGGGGGCGCGGGCCAAGGGCCGCGTTGCGCTCGACGACCTCGACGTCTACGGCGACGGTGTCGATGTCACGTCCGTGCGCCGGATGATCGGCATGGTCTTCCAGAGGCCCAACCCGTTCCCGACCATGTCGATCTTCGACAACGTCGCCGCGGGCTTGAAGCTGACCGGAGTCAAGCGCGACAACCTGCGCGAGCGCGTGCACCGTGCGCTGCGTGCGGTCGGGCTCTGGGGCGAGGTCAAGAACCGTCTTTCCGAGCCCGGGACCGGGCTCTCGGGTGGCCAGCAGCAGCGGCTGTGCATCGCTCGGACAATCGCCGTCGAGCCCGAGGTGATCCTGATGGACGAACCATGCTCGGCGCTGGACCCGATCGCCACGCTGCGGGTCGAAGAGCTGATCGACGAGCTCAAGGCCCGCTACACGATCGTCATCGTCACCCACAACATGCAGCAGGCGGCGCGGGTGGCCGATTCGACTGTGTTCATGCTCGACGGCGAGGTGATCGAGCACGCGCCCACCGGCGAGCTGTTCACCAACCCCAAGGACGAACGCACCGAGCGCTACGTGACCGGCAAGTTCGGCTGACAGCATGGCTCTCAAAGAAACCCGGCACCAATTTCGCGAAGACCTCAAGGGCCTTGAGCAGCAGGTCCTGGGGGGCCTGGATCTGGTCATCGGTCAGCTGGACCGGGCGCTGGAAGCGGTCAGTTACCAGGACGTGGAGCTGGCCATGATGGTTGTGGCCGACGACGACCGCATCGACGGGCGCTACCTGGAGGTTCATCAGGGCATCCTGTCCCTGCTGGCGCGCCAGGCGCCGGTGGCGGGTGACCTGCGAATCGTGGCCGCTCTGCTGCACGTGATCCGCTGCATTGAGCGCATGGGCGACCAGTGCGTGAACATCGCCAAATTGGTGCCCCTGTCAGGCTACGAGTCGCCCAAGGACAAGGACATCCTGGACTCGATCGAGCAGATGGGGCGGCTGGCCCGCTCGCAGGTCTCCCAGGCCAAGGAAGCGCTGGGCAACCGCAACGTCGAGCTGGCTCAGGACCTGGCTCGCCAGGACTCCGAGATCAATCGCCTGAACCGGAGCATCTTCCGCCGCGCGGTGGACATCGGAGACGACCCCGACGTCCGGGAATGGGGCATGTACATGATCCTCGTCGCCCGCTGCCTGGAGCGCATCGGCGACAACACGGTGGACATCGCCGAGCAGGTCGTATTCGTGGTCACCGGGCTGTTCCGCGAGATGGCCGACGCATCGACGGCCGGTGAGACGGCTCGTCCCACCTGACCCGCTCTCGCTGGACGGTCGTCGGGTCGTGCCTTTGGCCACGCGGCCAATGACTAAAGCCCGAGGTCAGACCTAGCTTTTGTACATGCCGAGGCGACCGCCTCAGATCGTGGCCTTCGGAGGCGGCGGCTTCTCGATGGAGTGGGGCAATCCACTGCTCGATGACCACGTCCTCTCGTTGACTGGAGTCAAGCGCCCCAAGGTGTGCTTCCTGCCCACGGCCAGCGGCGACGCCGACCACTATGTGGTCCGTTTCTACAAGGCCTTTCCCGCCTCGCGCTGCCAGCCGTCGCACATCTCGCTGTTTCGGCGAGAGACCGGCGTTGGCGATCCTCGGGCCCACCTGCTGGCTCAGGACCTGATCTATGTCGGCGGGGGTTCGCTGATCTCGCTCCTGGGTACCTGGCGCGCGCACGGAATCGACGAGGTCCTGCGCGAGGCGTGGCGGCGGGGGGTCGTCCTGTGTGGCGGCTCGGCCGGAAGCCTGTGCTGGTTTGCCCATGCCGTGTCCTCGTTTCACGAGGGGCCGCCGCGCCGACTCGACGGGCTCGGCTTCCTGCCCTGGAGCAACGCCGTTCACTACACCGACGAGCCGGGCCGTCGGACTGCCTTCCTGGAGGCGGTTTCGGCTGGTATGGCGCCCGGGTACGGCGTCGGGGACGCTGCGGCGCTGCACTTCGTGGGCACTGACCTGGCCGAGGTCGTCTGCTCACGACCCCAGGCCCGCGCTTGCTTTGTGGCCAGTGATGGCGGCGCAGTGGCGACGGAGCGAGAACTGGCCGCGCGCTACCTGGGTGAGCCGCGGTCCGCGCCGGCCCTGGTCGTCGGTGACGGCTTCCTGGCGGCCTGACCCAGGGTGCGCCATGCTGGCGGGTCGTGAGCGATGACAGCGCTGAACCCCGCCGGATTCTGGCCATGGGCGGGGGGGGCTTCACGATGCGCGAGCGCAACCCGGCCCTGGACCGGTTGGTCCTCACGCTCACCGGCAAGCCCGTGCCCAGGATCTGCTTCTTGCCCACGGCCAGCGGCGACCCTCGCGAGCAGGCCACCGGCTTCTACGAGCGGTTTGCCGGCTGGCCATGCGAGCCCAGCATCCTGTCCCTGTTTCACCTGGCGCGCGACCCGATCGATCCTCGAGAGCACCTGCTGGCCCAGGACGCGATCTATGTCGGCGGCGGGTCGATGCGCAACCTGTTGGCCATCTGGCGCGAGCACGGCGTGGATGACGCGATGCGGATCGCCTGGGAGCGGGGGATCGTTCTGGCTGGGCTCAGCGCCGGTGCCATGTGTTGGTTTCGGGGAGGGATCACGGCCAGCGCCGGCGCCCCGGCCGCGGTCTCGGGGCTGGGATTGCTGGAGGGCAGCCTGTCGGTACACCTCAACAGCGAGCCCGAGCGCCTGTCGGCGTTTCGGGCGGCCATCGCTGAGGGGCGCCTGGAGCCGGGCTTCGCCGCCGACGACGGCGCGGCGCTGCTCTTCGCGGGAACCGATCTGGAGGCGTGCGTCGCCTCCGATCCCGGCGCCAAGGTGCTGAAGGTGGCGCCCGACGCCGCCCACGGCACGAGGCTGGCCGAGCTACCCACCCGGGTGCTCGGCGGCGCTCGGGCGCCGACCGAGCCAGCGGCCGAGCCCCGCGGCGTCTCAGAGCTGCGCGCCCTGCGGGCCGGACGCCGCCGCTGGGAGTAGCACCGGCTGAGCGGTGCGGCTCAGGGGTCGGCGGGCCGGCGCCTGTGCAGCGCCACCAGCGCAGCGCCGACAACCAGGGCGGCCACCCCCAAGCCGATCAGCACCGGAAGCCTGGAGCTCGAGTCGCCACTGGACTGGCTGCGGGCCGAGTAGCCCTTGAGCGGATGCCCGGCGGCGGCGGCCAGCTGGGCGATGGCGGGGATCGCGGCCTGGGCCAGAGCGGTGGGACTGCGCCCCACGGGGGTGTGCAGGCTGGCCTTGGCGGAGGTGGCCGCGGCCGCTAAGCCTTGGGTGCCGTAGCCGGCCGCCATCACCACCAGCAGCGGCTGCTTGCCTTGAAAGCTGATCTCCTGGTCAAGGAAGTCCGCGTACTGCTGGGGCTTTGCGAACAGGTCCGGGATCACGCCCAGGTCGACCGGGTTGGCGATCAGGGCCACCTTGATCGGAAAGCCCGTGCGCCGGGCGGCCGCCGTCTCGGCGTTCAGCGTCCGCTGAATACCCGCCGAGACCGGAGGTTGGTAGGGATAGAAGACGTCCTGGCCCAGGAGCGTGTCGCTGGCCGGGTCGCCGTCCGCGCGCGCAGCCGATGGGAGCAGGGCACAGGTCAGCACCATGACGGTGGCGAGGCTGGCCATCCGGGTGCTCGTCGCCATCGGCGACATTATCCTGCGTGTCACCGTGGCTTCACAGAAATCCAAACGACGCTCGCGCAAACGGCGCAACCCTTCGAGCGCTCCCAAGGCGGTTGTCTCGGCCCGCCGCGATGAGCGAGCCCAGCGCCAAGCGCAGGCGGCCAGTGAGCTGCGCCGCGGCTCGCGACGGCTAGGTCGGGAGGGGGAGCGGCCGCAGAGCCCCTTCGGTGGCTTGCCGGTGTCTGAGCTGGCGATCTTGATCGGGGGCATTGCGCTGGTCATCGGTTTTATCCGGGGCGGTGGTCCGGTGCTCATTGTGGGCCTGGTGATCCTGGGACTGGCGGTGCTCGAGATCACGGCCCGCGAGCACTTTTCCGGCTACCGCTCGCACGCCACTCTGCTCGCCGCCGTTCCGGCCGTTGTGCTGGAGACCGGGGCCGTGCTCGTGTTCGGTCCTCGCCAGCGGGGACTGCTCCTGGCGCTCGTGCTGCCGGTGTTCGCGGGGGCGTTCTGGTTTCTGCGGCGCCGGTTTGCGATCGCCCGGCAGGCGCGGGTGGCGCGGCCGCCCCGAGCCTGACCAAAGGGGGGCTAACGGCTGGGGGAGGCGACCACGTCGGACACAGCGTCAGACGCCGGGACCACGGGGAGGCGCAGCCTGAACACCGCGCCGCCGCCGGCGGCATTGGCCGCCGTGACCGACCCGCCGTGCTGCTCGGTCACCTGGCGGACGATCGCCAGCCCGAGCCCCGACCCTTGCCGACCCCGGGCGCCAGAGCCGCGAAAGAAGCGGTCGAACACGTAGGGGAGGTCTCCGGGGGCCACACCAGGGCCATGGTCACGCACGCTCACCCCGTGCTCATCCACGGTCAGCCCCACGACGCCGCCGGGTGGCGAGTGCCGGGCGGCGTTGTCGAGCAGGTTGTTGATCGCGCGCTCCAGTCGCGCGGCCACGCCGTCGACGCTCACCGGGGCCAGATCGGCGCTGAACTCGACGCCGGGGGCGTTGCGCCGGGCGCGGGCGACGGCCTCGGCGGCCACGCGGTCCAGGCGGACATCCTCGGTGGCGAACCCAGGCTGATCTCCACGGGCCAGCTCGATCAGGTCGCCGACCAGCGCGGTCAGCTCCTCGCTCTGCTCGACCACGTCGGCCAGCAGCCGCCGGCGGTCCTCGGGCTCGAGCTCGGCGCCGGCGAGCAGAACCTCGATGTTGGTCCGCAGGCTGGTCACGGGGGTACGCAGTTCATGCGAGGCGTCGGCGACCAGCTGTCGCTGGGCGGCGACCGACTCGTCCAGAGCCGCCCGTGAGCTCTCGAGCCGGTCGAGCATGGTGTTGAAGCGCGTAGCGAGCTGGCCGACCTCATCGTCGGCGTGGACCCGGATGCGGCCGCTGAGGTCATCGGTCTCACCGATGTGCTGGGCGGCCTGGGCAACCTCGGCCAGCGGCGCGATGACGCGGCGCCCGGCGAAGCGGCCGAGCGCGGCGGCGAGGGCCATGCCGCCCAGGATCACGAAGATCAGAACCAGGCGCAGCTTGGAGAGGACGCCATCAATGCCGTTCAGGGGCCGCGCGAGCTGCAGAGCCACGCTCTCACGCTGGCCGTTGACCCCGACTTGCATCTGGAAGGTGATCTCCCGCAGGTGGTCATGTCCCGCATGCACGTCGCTCAGGCTGGTGGGGGCCTTACCGGCGGCGACGGCCTGCGCGCTGCCGGAAACCGGCAAGGACAGGCCGCCCGTCATGGAGCGCGACGAGCCGTCCGGGAACACGACCTGCACGTACTGTGCGGGCCCGCCGGCGCTGGGCGGGATGCCTGGGACCGGTTGAGCGATGGCGTGGTAATCGCCGTTCTGGACGGCGCTGGCCTGCGCCCTGAGCGCACTGTCGACCTGAGTGCGCAGCTGGTCGCGAACGACCAGGTAGCACACCACGGCCGCGATCAGCACGGCCACGGCCACCGAGGCGGCGGCGATCAGCGCAAGCCGACGGCGCAGAGACATACCGTCAGCTAGTCGCGCAGGACGTAGCCGACGCCCCGGACCGTGTGCAACAGGCGCGGCTCGCCGCCGGCCTCGGTCTTGCGACGCAGGTAGCCCATGTAGACGCCGAGCGCGTTGGAGGTCGGTCCGAAGTCATAGCCCCATACGTTCTCGAAGATCGTCGACCGGGTCAGGACCTGGCGCGGATGGCGCAAGAAGAGCTCCAGCAGCAGGAACTCGGTCCGTGAGAGCTCGACCAGGCGATCGCCTCGGTAGACCTCATGGGCGCTGGTATCGAGGCGCAGATCGCTGTAGCGCAGGACTTCACCGGCCACCCCGTCCCCGGCGCGGCGCAGGAGCGCGCGCAGCCGGGCCTGGAGCTCACGCAGGGCGAAGGGCTTGACGAGGTAGTCGTCGGCACCGACGTCCAGGCCCTCGACGCGATCGTCGATCGCGTCCCGCGCGGTCAGCATCAACACGGGGGTGCGGTCGCCGGCCTGGCGCAGGCGGCGGCAGACCTCGAGGCCGTCGAGGCGGGGCATGGCCACGTCGAGGATCACCGCGTCGGCGGGGGAGGCCGCGAGCGAGTCGAGCGCCTCTTCGCCGTCGGCGGCGAGGGATACCTCGTAGCTCTCGAGTCTCAGGGCACGCTCGAGTGCCCGCCGAACGGCAGGCTCATCATCGACAACAAGTACGCGCGCCATAAAGAGATGATGGCGTGTGCGGGTAAAAGTTGGCGAAGAAGCTCCCGGCTACCCGAGCAGCGCGGCCGCCACGCCCTGGATCGTGTCGATGCCGTACTGCATGGCGGGATCGCCGTCGGTCATCACGGCGATCGAGAAAGTCCGTCCGTGACCCTGAGGCGATCGACCTGGTGGACGAGCTGGCCGAGGCCCGTGGGCTCCGAGCCGTCCTTGAAGAAGGTCTGGTACCCGAGTGGGCGCGCGACCACGGGAATGCCCCAGCTCTGGGACGGCTCGATCGTCGAGAGGAGATAGCGGGCATAGCCGACGAACTCGCGCGCGATCAGCGAGTCCATCTCGAAGAAGAAATGTGCCTGGTCGGCGGGGCTGAGCAGAGCCGAGAGCCAGAAGCCCGAGACCGAGAAGTCGGTCATCCCGGCAGCCCTGGCAATCGCGTAAAGGCCCGAGTCGCCGACGATCGACCACGTCTTGGTGGCGGCGCCGTTGTCGGAGATGTGGATCATCGGATACAGGAACGAGTTGCTCCCCGAGTCGACCGTGCGCTGCCCCATGGCGTCGAGGTGGCGCAAGTAGGCGACCAGGAGCATCGCCTTGACCACGCTCGCGGTGGGAAACGTCCAATGGATGTGCACGCCGGACATGCGCCCCTCGGTGTCTTCGACGGCAACGGCGGTGCGCCCGGCCCGGGTGGCCAGATAGGAGCCCGCGCGCGAGACCGCGC
>JALYZQ010000042.1 GCA_030948805.1 Actinomycetota bacterium
GGACTGAGCCGGCCTGCTCGATGTGCCAATCTCGCCCGTGCCGCTGGGGCGTGGAACATGCTGCAGGTATAGCCATTCTGCTGTGCCAGCCGTGGATCGGGACCGGCCGATTGGCACGATCTGCACCCCCTGTGGTCGTCGCTCGACACGAACGCTGTTCGCATCGGCTCCGAAGGAAGCTCGCCCGTGACCGCACCGTCAGCGCGCAAGTAACCTGACCAGCAGCCCATGTCCACCGACCGCTATGACCCCACCCAGATCGAGTCCCGCTGGCAGGAAGTGTGGGCCCGTGAGGGGACCTGGGAGGTGTCAAATGAGCCGAACACCGGCACCGGCCCCGACGCGCAGCCCACGAAGTCCTACGTGCTGGAGATGCTGCCTTACCCCAGCGGCGAGCCCCACATCGGGCATCTCAAGAACTACGCGCTGGGGGACGCGATCGCCCATTTCCATCGCCGTACGGGCCGTCGAGTGCTGCACCCGATGGGCTATGACGCCTTCGGGCTGCCGGCTGAGAACCACGCTATCCGCACTGGAGTGCATCCCCGGCAGTCCACCGACGGATCGATCGCCGCCTTCCAGCGGGCCTTCCGGGCCTGGGGGATCTCAATCGACTGGACCCGCGAGCTGGCCACGCACGAGCCCTCCTACTACCGCTGGACCCAGTGGATCTTCCTGCGTCTGCTGGAGCACGGGCTGGCTTATCGCAAGGAAGCGGCCGTCAACTGGTGCCCTCACGACGCCACGGTGCTGGCCAACGAACAGGTCATAGACGGGCGCTGCGAGCGTTGCGGCCACGAGGTGGAGGTGCGACAGCTCGAGCAGTGGTTCTTTCGCATCACCGACTACGCCGACCGCTTGCTCGACGACCTTGACTCAATCGACTGGCCCGAGCACGTCAAGGCCATGCAGCGCAACTGGATCGGGCGCAGCGAGGGGGCCGAGGTGGTCTTCCGCTGCGAGGAGCTGGACAGCGACTACACGGTGTTCACCACGCGGCCCGACACGCTCTTCGGGGCGACCTTCTTCGTGATCGCTCCCGAGCATCCCGACGTCTTTCGGCTGGCCGCTGGCAGCCCGCACGAGGCCGAGGTGCACAGCTACGTCAACCGGGCCCTGGCCGAGTCACCAGAGGAGCGCGGCGCGGCGGAGAAGGCCAAGACCGGGGTTCCGCTCGGACGCACGGTGATCAACCCCGTCAATGGCGAGCAGATCCCCATGTACGTCGCCGACTATGTGCTCATGGAGTACGGCACCGGCGCGGTGATGGCCGTCCCCGCTCATGACCAGCGCGACTTTGAGTTCGCCCGTGCCTTTGATCTGCCCATCCGCCGGGTGGTGGCGCCCGCGGACGGCAGTGAAGCTCCCGACGACCAGGCCTTTGTCTCGCACTCGGACAGCGAGCGGCTGGTCAATTCCGGCGCGTTCACGGGCCTGAGCTCGGTAGAGGGCGGCCGAGCGATCATCGAATGGCTGGATCGCGAGGGCAAGGGAAACTCGGCGGTGAACTTCCGCCTGCGCGACTGGCTCATCTCTCGCCAGCGCTACTGGGGCTGCCCGATCCCGGTCGTGTACTGCGAACGCTGTGGGCAGGTTGCCGTTCCCGATCACGAACTCCCCGTGGAGCTACCCGAGGTGGAGGACTACCAGCCGCGGGGGCGCTCGCCGCTGGCTGCGGCCGAGGATTGGGTGCAGACCAAGTGCCCGGACTGCGGGGGACCGGCCCGGCGCGAGACCGACACCATGGACACGTTTGTCGATTCCAGTTGGTATTTCCTGCGCTATTGCGACGCCCACAACGACCAGGCGCCCTGGAGCCGCGAGGTGCTCGCCCAGTGGATGCCGGTGGACCAGTACATCGGCGGAGTCGAGCACGCGATCCTGCACCTGATGTACGCGCGGTTCACCGTCAAGGCGCTGGCCGACATGGAGCTCCTGGACGTCCAGGAGCCCTTCCGGGCCCTGTTCACCCAGGGCATGATCCTCGGTCCGGACGGACAGAAGATGTCCAAGTCACGGGGCAATGTGGTCAGCCCCGGGCCGATCGTGGAACGCTTCGGAATCGATGCCGCCCGCTGCTACGTGCTGTTCATCGGGCCCCCGGACCAGGACGCCGCCTGGGCCGAGACCTCGCTGAAGGGCGTCCATCACTTCCTGTCGCGCCTGTGGCGGCTGGGGGAGGCGGAGGCCGGCGAGGGCGATCCCAGCCAGTCATTGCCGCGCAGCGCCGAGCCTCCCTCCGAGCCGGCCGGCGACGGGTTGAGGTTGGTGCGTAAGGCCAACTGGGCGATCGAGAAGGTGACCGGCGACCTGGGAGGGCGCTTTGCCTTCAACACGGCGATCGCCGCCATCATGGAATTGGTCAATGAGGTCTACCGCTACCCCGAGGCCGACGTCGAGTCGCGTCGCTTCGCCATCGCCACGGCGGCGTCGCTGCTGTTTCCCTTCGCGCCGCACCTGGGCGCGGAGGTCTATGAGCAGCTGACGGGACGCCGCGTGTGGGAGGAGCCGTGGCCGGCCGCGGACGCCGACATGCTGCGGGCCGAGACCTTCGAGCTGGTGTGCATGGTCGACGGCAAGCTGCGCGACCGGGTGACCGCCGAGACGGGCGCCCTGCGCGAGGAGCTCGAACAGCTGGCGCTGGCCACCGCAGGAGTCAAGGCCCGTATCGATGGTCAGACGGTGGCCAAGGTGATCGTCGTCCCCGACAAGCTGGTCAACGTCGTCCTGAGCTGACATGGGCGCACCGGTCGCGACTCGGCCGTCCTATGTCGCGGTGGTCGGCGCGGCCGCTCCCGACGACGCGCAGGCGCAGGCCGCCCAGGAGGTCGGCCGCCGACTCGCGCAGGCCGGGGCGATCGTCATAACCGGGGGCGGAGAGGGCGTGATGGCTGCGGCGTCCCGCGGCGCTGCCCAGGCTGGGGGGATGGTGATCGGCATCCTGCCGGGCTCGGATCGCGCGGCCGCCAACCGATGGGTCTCGATCGCGCTCCCGACTGGCCTCGGTGAGCTGCGCAACGGCCTGATCGTCCGCGCCGCCGACGCGCTGGTGGCCGTGGGAGGGGCGTACGGCACCCTGTCCGAGGTCGCCCTGGCCCTGGCCACCGGCGTTCCCGTGGTCGGCTATGACACGTGGGCGATCCCCGGCATCGAGTCCGGCCGCACCCCGACTGAAGCCGTCAGCCGGGCGCTCGAGCTGGCCGTCGCCGCGCGCGCCTAGACTCGCCGATGTGCCGAGCTTCAGGCCCGCCTACCTGATCCATGGCGACGATCACGGTCGCATCGCCGAGCGTCGGGCCCGACTGCGGGCGTTGGCCGAGTCGATCAGCGGCGCCGAGGGCCTGGAGCTGTTCGAAGGTGAGGCCGCGACGCCCGACACGATTGCTCGCGCCCTGGATGCGATGACGCTGGCGCTCGGGCGGCGCTTTTTGATCGTCGATGGCGCCGAGCGCTTCAAGGACTCAGAGCTCGACGCTCTGGCCGCTGCCATGGGTGCCATCGGCCCTGACACCACGGTTGCGTTCTTCGCTCGTGAGGACACTCGCAGCCGGGCGCCCGACCGCCTCCACACCCTGGTCACCCAGGCCAATGGGGACATCAGTCTGGAGGCCAGCGTCAAGCCGTGGGAGCTTCCCAAATGGGTCATGGCGCGGGGGAGCGAGCTCGGCGTCGAGCTCGAGCCCGACGCGGCGCGGGCGCTCATCGGGCACGTCGGAGATCGACAGCAGCGCCTGCTGCGTGAGCTCGAGAAGCTCGCCCTGGGCGCCGACCACGGCGTGCGCCTGGACGTCGACGATGTACACGAATTGACCGCGGCCTCGGCCGAGCGCAAGGCCTGGACGGTGGCCGACGCATTGGTGGCCGGCGATCGTCGGGCGGCCGTCGGCGCCTACCTGGCTCTGCGCGAGCAAGGGGAGCGTGTGCCGGGGCTGCTGTACTGGATCTCGCAGCGGGTGCGAGTAGCCCACGAGGTGGCCGCCGGGCTGGACGGAGGTGAGCCGCCGGCCCAGATCAAGCGGCGTCTGTGGATGCCCTCGCGGGCTGCGGACCGGTTGATCGCCGACGCTCGGCGCAGCGGCTCGGATCGGCTTCGCCAGGCCATCGTGGCCATCGCCGATCTGGAGCTGGCCTCACGCGGTGGCGGGCGGGGGGGAGCCGGGGAGGACACGTCGGCGCTGAACGCGATCAATCAGATCACGGGCTGAGGCGGCTGGCCGGCCAGCCGGATGCTCTCAGGCCATTGTGGTGCGGATGACCAGCACGACCGCCACCAGGGCGGCCAGCACGACCACTACGGCCAACGCTCGCACCAGCTGATTTCCCGACGAACGTAAGGACGGATTGAGCGGGCGATCGTGAGAAGCCGGGGCGCCGGTTTCGAGCTTGTTCAGGGCGCGCAGACGAGGTGACATCGGCTCGAGTCGACGCTGCTCGGCGC
>JALYZQ010000056.1 GCA_030948805.1 Actinomycetota bacterium
GTTCCTCGACCCCGGCGACGTGGCGCTCGCGGCAGACCCCGGCTATCCCGTGTACACGGGCGGTCCGCTGCTCGCCGACCGCGGCTTCGCGCCGGACCTCGAGGCGATCCCGGCGAGCGCATTGCCACGCGCCAGGCTGCTGTTCCTCAACTACCCCAACAATCCCACCGGCGCGGTGGTTCCCGATGGTCTGTTCGAGCAAGTGGTGGAGCTGGCGGCGCAGAACGACTTCCTGGCGGTCCACGACAACGCCTACAGCGAGACGACGTTCGACGGCTACGTCGCGCCGTCGTTCTTGGCCACACCGCGGGCCAAGGAGGTCGGGGTCGAGGTGTTCTCGCTCTCGAAGGGCTACAACATGACCGGCTGGCGCTGCGCGGCCATCGTCGGCAACGCTGAGGCCATCGCCGAGTACTGGCGGCTGAAGTCCAACATCGACTCCGGGCTGTTCGAGGCCGTCCAGCTCGCAGGCGCCGCCGCCCTTGCCCCCGAGCTAGATGCCGAGGTCAAGGCCATGAACGAGGTCTACGCGCGCCGCCGTGACTTGGCCTGCGAGGCGCTGGCCGCCAGCGGCGTCGACGTGACCCCGCCGCGGGCCACGATCTACGTCTGGGCCCCTGTGCCCGGCCGCTTTGCCACCGCGGCCGAGTACTGCGAGCACGTGCTGGAGGCGGCCGGAGTGGTCATTTCCCCCGGAGGGGCCTACGGTCCCAACGGCGAGGGCTTCTTTCGCATCTCGCTGACCACGCCCGAGGAGCGTCTGCTGGAGGCGGTGCGGCGCCTCGCCGAGCTCTAGCGCGGGACTCCCGCGGTCACGGCGCGCACCCGCGGCACGGCTACCATCAATGTGGTGACAGACCCTCGCCGGCAGCGCAACGGATCCCGATCGCCTGACGCCACCGCGGAACGCTCCCGGGGCCGCGCCCGGCAACGCGCCCTGATGATCGCCGCGGTCCCGGCTGGCCAGGACGATCAGCTGGCCGAGCTGGAGGAACTGCTGCGCACCGCAGGCGTCGCCGCCGTCGATGAGATCGTCCAGCGACGCGAGTCGCCCCATCCCAACTCCTACCTGGGGCCGGGGAAGCTCGAGGAGGTCAAGGCGGCCATCGCCGCCGCGGATGCCAACCTCGTGGCCGCCGACGATGAGCTCTCCCCACGCCAGGAGCGCAACCTCGAGGCTGCCCTGGGCGTGCCGGTCATCGACCGCACGGCCATCATCCTCGACATCTTCGCCGCCCACGCCCACACCGCGGAGGGCAAGCTGCAGGTCGAGCTCGCGCAGCTGGAGTACAACCTGGCCCGCATGCGCGGCCTGTGGTCGCATCTGGAGCGACTGGGCGGCGGGATCGGGACCAGAGGTCCGGGGGAGACCCAGATCGAGACCGACCGACGGCTGGCTCGCGACCGGATCGCCGCCCTGCGGCGGCGCCTGGATCACGTGCGTTCCACGCGATCGGTGATGCGCGCTGAGCGCGAGCGGGGCCAGCTGCCCCAGATCGCGCTGGCCGGCTACACCAACGCCGGCAAGTCAACGCTGCTCAACGCCCTGACCGGCGCGCACTTGCCCGTACGCGACCGCCTCTTTCACACCTTGGACCCGACGACCCGCGTCTTGCGGGCCGGAGGTCGTGACTATCTGCTGACCGACACTGTGGGCTTCATCCGCAAGTTGCCCCACCAGCTCGTGGACGCCTTCGGAGCCACTCTGGAGGAGACCCGCAGAGCCGACCTGATCCTGCACGTGGCCGATGCCTCGGTGTCCGAGGAGGAGCTTCTCCAGATGACCCGGGCCGTGGAGGACGTCCTGGTCGAGATCGCCGCTGACCGGGCGCCGCGACTGCTCGTGCTGGCCAAGTCCGACCAGATCTCCGACGAGCGCCGGGCCGAGCTCAGGCGGCGCCATCCCACGGCCTTGCTGGTATCCGGAATTAGCGGAGAGGGCATCCCGGAGCTGATTGCCCGGATCGAGAGCGAGTTTGAGCGTCGCTTGTCCGAGGTGGAGCTGCTGGTGCCCTACGTGGAGGGTGGCCGGCTGGCCGAGCTGCACGAGCTGGCGGGAGACCTGGAACGGGAGGACACGCCCGAAGGGGTTCGCGTCCTAGCGCGGTTGCCCGCCAGGGTGGCGGCGCGCTATGAGCCCTATGCGCTGCCTCACCGCCGCAATGGCGCAGGGCGCCCCAGACGCGTGGTCGACCGGCCCTGACCACGGTGAGCCTGCGTGTAGTGCGGCTCGACCCGCGCGCCATCCTGCCGTCGCGGGCCCATCCGGGGGATGCCGGCCTGGACCTGCACGCGCTGGAGGGCGGCGTGCTGGAGCCGGGTCAGCGGATCTCAGTCACGACTGGCATCGCCGTCGAGATCCCCGAGGATCAAGCGGGCCTCGTGCTCCCACGCTCTGGCCTCGCCGCCCGCCACGGGATCGCTCTGGTCAATGCTCCCGGACTGATCGACTCCGGCTATCGAGGTGAGCTTGCCGTGCTCCTGCTCAACACCGACCGCGAGCGGCGCTTCGAGCTGACCGCCGGGGACCGCATCGCCCAGCTCGTGCTGGTGGCGGTAAAGACGCCGGGCGCGATCGAGGTGCCGAGTCTGAGCCCCAGCGCGCGCGGCACCGGCGGCTTTGGCTCCTCCGGCGGCTTTGGCCCGGCACGCGATCCCTCCTGAGCGCGCCGATCGGGCCCGGGCGGGGGTGAGCAGAGCTCAGGACGGCGGGATGACCCCGTGGGTCTCCAGAAACTGCTTGGCCACGTCCGCCGGATCCTCGCCGGCCACGTCCACGGCGGAGTTGAGCTGGCGCATGACCGCAATAGTGAGCAGCGCGCTGACGCGATTGATCGTGGCCACGAACGCTGGTCCCTCGGCGCCCACCGCGCGCGCTGCCACTACCGGAACCACATTGCCCCAACCCACGACATTGCGCGGATCAGCGAGCACGCGGTAGTTTCCGGTGGCCAGCTGGCCGTCAGTGGTGTTCAGGTCTGCAGCCTGAATCGTGCCCGCGTTGAGGCCCGTGTACTGGTCACCGACGGCGGTGTCGGTGTAGGAGGCGGGGGAGAAGTCATAGGCCCGCTCCAGGTCGCTCAAACCGGGGTGCGTCTGGGCAAACTGGGGGGTACCGCCGACGGTCAGTGACGACGCCACCTTGCCCAGGTCATGCAGGCTGCGCAACCGGTGTTCCGCCGCGTAGCCGACCGTGACCCCGATCGCCTGGGTGTCGCTGAACGGGGTGGGCGCGGCCAGCTGCATGCTGTGGGTCAGCGCGTAGCGCTGAGCGGCGGCGTAGGCGCCAGCCCGGCTGTCAAACTCGCGCCGGTACTGGGCCACGCTCGAGGTGAACACGTTGAGGTACTCGGGGTACATGTCCAGCGAGCCCGAGGCCAGCGCCTGCAAGGTGACCGAGGTGGGGCCGATGTTCTGGTTGAGCTGGACCGTGAAGCCCTGGGCCTGCAGGGCCTCGCGGTACAGATCACCGAGAACGAATTGCTCGGTGTAGTTCTTGTCACCGATGGTCACCGTTGGCTTGCCGGTCCCGGGCAGAACCGTCGTGCCCGTGCTCTGAGCCGTCTCGGCGCCGGTGGCGGCAGTCGCCGTGCTCGAGCTCGGCCGCGCGCCCGCGCGGCTCGGCTTTGACGACGAGCAGGCCGCGGCGACCAGGGCCAGGAGGAGCGTGAGGCCGGTGAGTAGCACGGAGGCCACAGCCGGACGGTGGTAGCGAAGCGCGTTCACAACTTCGAGTCGCGCATCGTAGCCCTCAGACCCCGGCCGCCCGGCGCGCCTCCGCGTGCGCGGCGGCCTCCAACCGGTCGTCGAGCTCTCCGAGCGGCTCGGTGCGTCCCAGCGCGGTGGCGATCAGCCAATCGGCAAACCATGCGTTCTTGGGCAGCAGCGGGCCATGAAGGTAGGTGCCGATCACGTTGCCTTCATGAACCCCCTCAAACCCGCTGCGGCCGTCATTGCCATGGCCGCTGAGCACTCGCCCCAGCGGGCGGGCGGCGGGACCGAGCTTTGTGCGGCCTCCGTGGTTCTCAAATCCGGCCAGGATCCCGCGCACGCCATGCTCTAGCTCCACCTCGATGGCCACGTTGCCGATCAGGCGAGGTCCGTCAAAGCGAACTGTGACCAGGTCGGCCAGCCCAACTCCGGGCAACGTCTCGGCCCCGAGCTGATAGGAGTGGCCGAGAAGCTGATACCCGCCGCACACAGCCAGGATCACGGCCCCTCGAGCCGCCGCGGCATGCAGGGCGTCGCGCTTGGCCTCGGCCAGGTCATAGGCGCACAGCTTCTGGTCCCGATCCTGGCCGCCGCCGATGTAGACGAGGTCGGCGCCTGTGGGGTCCAGCGGCTCGCCCAGACTGCTGGATGTGAGCTCAAACTCCAGACCACGCCAGCGGCAGCGCTGCTCCAGCAGCCGTAGGTTGCCCCGGTCGGCGTAGATGTTCATCAGTTCGGGATACAGCGCGCACACCCGCAGCCGATCAGGCATCGAGCATCACCACCACGCTGCCCACATATTCCGAGGTGGGCGGTATCTCCTCGGCCGAACGCGGCTGCAGCCCGGACACGATGCCCTCGGTCTCCAGCTGTTGCGGGTCCAGAGCGTCGAGATGAATCCGATCTGATTCCGCGGTCAGCTCACCGCGCGCTGAGACGACCTCACGGCGGCGTTCGAGCAGGAAACCCTCCCCGTCGGCTCGCACCGCCGTGGGCGAGCTTGAGTAGAGCACCCCGTCGCTCTCGCACACGTCGGGCAGCGGGGCCCCCGCGCCGCCACTGACCTCGAACTCGTCCAGCTCATCGGCCACGGCGATGGCCAGCCGGCCGGCGGGGACAAGGTGCTGCCGCGCACAGGCCAGAAACGACAGCCGGCCCGCGCGTCCGCCCAGCAGCTGGACTGTCTGCATGGGCACGATGCACAGAGCGAAGTGTTGGTGCAGCGCGAACGCCCGGGCATCGGCCAGCACCGTGGTCACGCTCAGGCCGGCCGCCCGGCGGGTGAGCTCGGCCAGCAACTCCTCGTTGCTGTCCAGGGCTGTCACGGAGTGGCCTGCTCGGGCCAGCTCCAGCGTTACCCGGCCCGTGCCGGCGCCAATGTCGAGCACCGGCCCCCGGTACTTCGCGGCCAGCTCGCGCCAGAAGCCGAGATCCTCCTGGTAACGACCGCACTCCAGGTCGTGCCAGATCACGCTCATACCGTGGCCGTTTCCGCCGACCAATACGGTGTCACGTGGCCGCGCCGGGACAGTTCGTGGCGCAGCTCAAGCAGGGCCGTGTAGGTGGGCAGCGCGTAAACCGTGTGACCCGCCGCGCCGGCCAGGGCACCGTCCAGGGCGGCGCCCAGGCTGGGCACCACGTGCAGCCGCTCGGGGGGGACGCCGGCGTACTTGAGCCGGAGCGCCAGTTCAGCCGCCCGTGTGCCCGCGCAGGTGAAGCGGCGCACGTGGCCGACCAGCAGCTCCAGGTCGGCGTCCCAGATCCAGGAGACGTCGCGGCCGTCGGCTGTGCGATCGTTGAGGATCCCGAGAATGTCCAGCTCCCCAGGCTCGAGAGCCAGGGTGCGCACGATCTCATTGGCTCCGGCGGGATTCTTGATGAGCAGAATCGGGAGCTCCTGCTCACCGATCGTGATCCGCTCAGCACGGCCGAAAGCCGCGCTGACCGCGGCTAAGCCGGAGGCCACCTGAGCCAACGGAACCCCCAGGGCCAGGCACAGCGCGGCTGCCCCCAGAGCGTTGTAGACGTTGTAGAGACCCGGCAGCGGAAGGCGCACGTCGACCGTCCCCGATGGGGTGGACAACTCAAACCGGGCCGCGTGGGTCCCCTGTAGCTCGATCCTGGTGGCGGCCACGGTGGGGACGGGCCGGCGTTGCCCGCAGCGAGGGCAGTGGTAGCGCCCGAGATGGCCGAGGTAGATGGCCTCATAGACGTAGGCCGCACCGCAGCGACGGCAGTGCTTGGAGTCAGACGCGTGCTGCATCTCGGCCATCGCCATCTCGGGATCCTCGACTCCGAAGTAGCTCACGCCGGTCCGGTCGCGGCCCAGATCGGCGATCAGGGGATCGTCGGCATTCAAGGCCAGAGCGCTCCCGCCGAGGGTCTGGACCAGTGCTGCCCAGCGGTCGGCGATAGTCTCCAGTTCCCCGTAGCGATCGAGCTGATCACGAAACAGATTGCCCAGCAGCATCACGCGGGGCTGGAGCTGGGGGGCTACGCGGTCCAGCCAGAACTCGTCGACCTCGAACAGGCCGAGCTCACCGTCCATGCTGCCCCGCCGCCCGCTCGCGTCCAGGAGCGCGGAGGCCACTCCACCGGCCATGTTGGCTCCGCTGCGGTTGTGAACCAGGGTCGACCCCGCATGCTGAAGCACCGTCGCCGCCATCGCCGCCGTGGTCGTCTTGCCGTTGGTGGCCGAGATCAGCACCGTGCCGCCGGGCAGGCGGCCCGACAGGCGCTCGATGGCCCGTGGATCGAGCCGGATCAGCAGCTTGCCAGGCAGGCTGGTGCCACCGCCTTGGCCCCCTCTACGGGCCAGCTCACCCACCATGCGGGCTGCGAGCACCTTCGCGTCCAGGACCGTCACCGCCGCTCCGGCACGATCACTGAAACAGCGCCCGGCCGGACCGTCACGGTGGCCGGCAGCTCGGCTATGGGGTCGCCGTCGGCGTACATCGTGAATGGCCGCGAAGCGCTGACCGTGATGCGAGACACCCGGAGCACCTCCACGTAGGGCCGGCGCACATGGGTCCCGCGCAGGACGGTGGGGGCGAAGAGCAGATAGCGAAGCCGCGACACGTCACTGATGATCACGATGTCCAGCTTGCCGTCTTGGAGGGACGCCTCGGGCGCCAGCTTCATGCCCCCGCCGAAGTAGGCCGAATTAGCTGCAGCCACCGAGTAGCCGCGAATGGTCCGGGGTTCGCCACCGTCGAGCTCGAGCGTGAACGTGGCCGGCCGCCAGGTCAGCAGCGCGCGGAGGAGGCCGTAGGCATAGACCAGATTGCCGCGCACCAGCTTGGCCTCGTTGGCAATCCGGTTGGCCTCGGAGTCAAAGCCGCAGCTGGCGATGCCCACGTACGCGCGGCCGTCGATGTCGCCCAGGTCTAGTGCCTGCTCAGCGCCCTCAAGGAGCACGGAACACGCCGCAACGGGGTCGAGGGGAATCCCGAGCATGCGGGCCAGATCGTTTCCCCGTCCGCCGGGCAACACACCGAGGCGGCCGCCGGCCTGACTCACCGCCTCGGCCACCGCGCCGATCAGGCCGTCGCCGCCGAAGGCCACCGCCGTCTCACCGGCCGCGCTCGCCTCTTGGGCCAACGTGCGCGCGTGCTCCAGGTCACGGGTCAGTTCAGCCTGATGCTCCAGTCCCAGCGCGGTCAGGGTTGACCGCACTTCGGGCAGCGCTCGGCCAGCGCGACCGCCGCCGGCAGCAGGGTTGACGATCAGCCGCAGGCTCATGTCATCACCAGGGCGTGCAGATTCTCGGCGATGGCGACTGGAGCCGGATCTGCGGCCGCCTCGGCTTCGGCGCGGGTACTCACTCCGGTGAGGACGATCGCGCCGTCGATCCCAGCCGCGCACGCCCCCGTGAGATCCGCATCGAGCCGGTCCCCGACCATGATCGCCCGCCCGGGGCCAAGCCGGTCCAGTGCAGTGGTGAAGATCGCCGGGTCGGGCTTGCCCACACTACGCGCCGCGCGCTGGGTGGCGTACTCCAGAGCGGCCAGGGTCGCGCCAGTCCCGGGCCACTCGCCTCCGGGGCCGGGAAACGTGCGGTCACGGCCGGCGGCGAGGATCTCCGCCCCGGCCAGCACCGCCTGGGTGGCCTCGCGCAGTTCGGTGTAGGTGAAGTCGTCATGTGCGGCGACCAGGACCACATCGGCGCTGGTGGCCTGGTCTGTGCCGTTGACGATGCGATGCCCGGATTCCTGCACGTGGCGAAAGATGGCCGGGGCGCCGATCACATACGCAGTGGCTCCGGGAAGCCGCCCCGCGAGCTCATATTGGATGGCCGCCCCAACCGTGACCACCTCCTCCAGTGAGGCTCGCAGACCCAGCGACCACAGCTTGCGCACGTAGTCCTCGGGAGCCCGCCGAGCATCGTTGGTGATAAAGGCGATCCCCTTGCCCGCCGCCCGTAGCTGCTCCAGCGCCTCGGGCGAGCCGGGCACGATGTCATCTCCGACCCAGATGCAGCCGTCAAGATCCAGCAGCACGTGGTCATAGCCTTGGAGAAGGGGGGAGAGGGGCATGGTCGGCAGTCGCCACAGTCGGTCTGCCGCGCCGCTGATATGTGTCCAGCGTGCCCGGCTTCATGGGCGAGAACGACCATTGCAGCAAACGGCCCAGTTGTCCGGAGTTCCGCCTGTCCGAGAAGGCTGAGAGGATACGTGCGCTGTTTGCTGGTGCGTCGAAACCAGGTACAGTGAGGCCGTGACGTCGTTAGGCGCTCGTGTCAAGCGCCAGTCTGGCTTTGCACGAACTTTTTCTGCCGTTTCTACCTGCAACCCAGGGGGTAGGTCAGTAAACTGACAGGCTAAAGCGGCACCAGGACTAAAGTCCCCGCGCCGCTTTGCCGATCAGAATACGATTGCCCTCATCAACCCAAGGAGGCTTCCATGGGCGGAAGAGGTTTCTGAAACCTAGGCGGAGGGGTTCGTTTTGCAGGCGGCCCCTCCGCTTTTCTTTGCTGTGAGGGCTTTCATCGGCCGTTGCTTGGAAACCTTGAGTC